>JALRIY010000301.1 GCA_023255285.1 Algoriphagus sp. | reverse complement strand
ATGTGGGATGAAAGTGGTCGGAAAGCACACTACAGAAATAGATCCGATTCGACACAGCCCTTTTTCTCCATATTTAACTTTACGGTTAGCCATGAATCCCAAGTTTGGATGCGGGAACAAGAGGAGCTTTTAGTTCGCCCTGAAGAAGTTAGCGTACCACCAGTATATCCGGACGATTCGCTCACGCGCAGGGTATTGGCACGATTTATTACCAATGCCATGCGAATGGATCAGCAAGTAGGTGAGGTAGTCGCGCAGCTTAAAGAAGATGGGTTGTATGAAAATACAATTATCTTCTTTTTCTCAGATCATGGTGACGGCATGCCCTATTTCAAGCGAGAACTTTATGATCGAGGTTTGAGGGCGCCACTGTTGATCAAAGCTCCATTTCTTGAAGCAGGAAGCCAATCCAATGAGCTAATCAGCTTTGTCGATTTTGCGCCAACCTTACTTTCCTTAGCTGGAATACCCATTCCTGAATCCATGCAAGGGCAAGCTTTTTTAGGTCAGCAAAAATCAGCAACTCCAAGAAAATATAGTTATGCAGCTAGAGACCGTATGGACTCCGAATACGATCGGGTAAGAGCTGTAACCGACGGGAAATTCAAATACATTCGTAACTACATGCCCGAAAAGCCGAACTACCAGAATATAAAATATCGACTTCAAAATCCCTTGATGGGTCATTTACTAGAGTTAAATTCAAAGGGACTTCTTAATGAAAATCAAGCCCGCTGGTTTGCATCCACAAAACCTGAAGAAGAGCTCTACGATACAAAAGCTGATCCTTGGGAATTTAAAAATCTAATTGGAAATCCTCTTTATGAGGAGAAATTGAATGAACTCCGAAAAGCTCACGAAGAATGGGTACTCAACTATGGAGATTTGGGTGCATTGAACGAAATGCAGATGGTACGCAATTGGTGGGGAGGAAAGGATAGTCCACCAATAGCCACCCCAGCAGAATCAACCTATGAAGGCGGAAAAGTAAGTTTGAAATCTCACACTCCTGGTGCCTCGTTTGGGTATCGCAAATCAACAGATGAACCATGGAAAATTTATTCCAAGCCTTTCGCTGCCATTCCTGGCGAAACAATACTTGTAAATACCTACAGAATTGGGTTTAAACCAAGCGAAACAGTAATTCTTGTGAAATAATTTTATGATTATCCGCAATTATGCCAGTAGTCCCTACAGAGGACTAAAACTTGCGTTCAAATCGTCGACAGACGTCAGTCCAAAGACCATTGCTCAAAAATGAACTTCAAACCTTATTTTTATTTGGTAACTGGTGACAAAGCGGATAATCATAAATAATTAAAAATAGGAATGGCTCTCCTACTTCACCAAGTTCAGCTTTCCGCTGATTTCAATTACCTCTGCGATTTTATTGAATACCAAGGTGGGTACCTCAATCTTGTAATCTTCGGTACGAACGGTAAATGCAAAGATTACCTTCAACTCCGTAGCTGAAGCCACAATAGTGCCCTTGACCGCAACTGGCTTGGTCACCCCATGGATGGTCAGATTACCGACGGATGTCACCGGGTAAGTTCCTGGCTTGCTTAAATCTACCTCTTCTGTGATTTTACCGACAAACTTAGCAGTGGGATAGCGCTCGCTCTCCAGGTAGTTCTCATTGAAGTGCTCCTGCATCAGCTTGTTGGGAAACTGAAAATCGGTGATTTTCATCTGTATCGCCAAGTCTCTGGTGCTCGCATTGAGTATGGCACCTGCCTTCTTGTTAAGTGCCTCAATGTCAAGCGCTGGGGTTTTGGAAAAAAAAGACAGCTCCCCAACGGAAGTTCTGTACAAGGTTTGACCAAAAGACAAACCGCTTCCTAGCAGTAGGAAGGAGTAAAAGAACAGGATTATTTTTTTCATTTGTGTGAGTTTCTAGCAGCCTTGTCCAAGCTAAAGGTTCTTGCAATATTAAATCCATAAAATATATCTCCCTTACCCCAGGAGCCTACATTTTGCCCAATAAATTGCTTTTCAACCATTCCTCGTGCATTGGTAAGGTGAAATTGAAAAACGTGTCCCCCAGTTTCGATATCAACGCCAATTGACAGCGCATTCCGGTAAGGATAAGGAAAGACATTCCCATTCCCATTGACAACATAATCATCATCATCGTCGTCGTCGTCACCATCATTATTATGAAAGGCGGCGGCGGCGAACCCGCGCGCGTGGTGCGCGCGCGCGCCGCGTCCTCGCGCGCCCCCGCCCGCCGTGCGTCCGCGCAAAGACGACGACGACAACGCCACCATCACCCTGGTGGTCA
>JALRIY010000300.1 GCA_023255285.1 Algoriphagus sp. | reverse complement strand
CACTATGTACTTGGGATCCCTACAACGCAGTCATCTTGTCCGAGTTTGACGGTACAGTAGAATTCGAAGCAGTAGTGGAAGGGATCACTTACAAAGAGGTGGCGGATGATCAGACCGGTTTCCGTGAGAAAGTAATCATTGAAACAAAAGATAGAACGAAGAACCCAGCGATTATTATTAATTACAAAGGGGATTCCAAGACTTACAATATTCCTGTAGGCGCTCACTTGGCAGTAGAATCGGGAGAGAAAGTAAAGGCAGGTCAAATCCTTGTGAAAATCCCACGTTCTGTAGGAAAGACTCGAGACATTACTGGAGGTCTTCCTCGAGTAACGGAATTGTTTGAGGCTAGAAACCCATCCAATCCAGCAGTTGTATCTGAGATTGACGGTGTAGTAACCTACGGGGGTGTGAAGCGTGGTAATCGTGAGATTATCATTGAATCCAAGGATGGGGTAATCAAGAAGTACATGGTGTCCTTGTCTAAGCACATTTTGGTCCAAGAAAATGACTTTATCCGTGCGGGGGAACCACTTTCTGATGGAGCGATTACTCCTAGTGATATTCTATCTATCAAAGGTCCTACTGCGGTACAGGAATATTTGGTGAATGAAATTCAAGAAGTATACCGACTTCAGGGGGTAAAAATCAATGACAAGCACATTGAGGTGATAGTGTCTCAAATGATGCAGAAAGTTGAAATCTTAGATGCAGGTAATACAAATTTCTTGCAAGGACAGATTGTAGATAAGTGGGCATTCCGTGAAGAGAATGACAGCATTTTGGACAAGAAGATTGTTTTGGATGCGGGAGACTCTTCTACATTAAAGCCAGGTATGATCATATCAGCACGTAGACTTCGTGACGAGAATTCAAGTTTGAAGCGTAAGGATCTTAAATTGGTTCAGGTGATGGATGCCGAAACTGCGGTATCAGCGCCTACCTTGCAAGGGATTACGGCTGCTTCCTTGGGTACTGAAAGCTTTATTTCGGCAGCTTCCTTCCAGGAGACCACCAAGGTACTTTCTGAAGCGGCTATCCGTGGTAAGCGTGACGAATTGTTGGGTCTAAAAGAAAACGTAATTGTGGGCCATTTGATTCCTGCCGGTACCGGTCAGCGAAGCATTTTGGGCATGATCGTAGGATCTAAAACGGAGTACGATACGCTTTCTGAGAACATGGAAAAGAAGTCCGCAAAAGCCACAAGCGAAGCGATTCTTTAATGCCTTAAATTGACTAACTAAAAGGCCTGTACTTATTCTACAGGCCTTTTTTAATCTTTAAAATGATGGACGATAACCATTTGCCAGATCAACAAATCAATGTAGAGCTCCCAGAAGAGGTTGCCGAAGGGGTGTATTCCAATTTGGCAATGATTGCACATTCCAATTCGGAATTTGTGATTGATTTTATTCGATTAATGCCGGGTGTGCCCAAGGCAAAGGTAAAATCAAGAATTATTGTAACTCCGGATCATGCGAAGCGATTGTTAGCTGCATTGAAGGAAAATATTGAAAAATACGAGGCTGCTTTTGGAAAAATCAACCAAGGGGGTGGGGCGCCCACCTTTCCCATTTCCTTCGGAAAGCCTGGAGAAGCGTAACAAAAATATAAGTACTTAATTTTGTTACTCTTATTACTTATTGTACCTTTGCGTTCCAAAAAATAACAGTTTACAGACTAACTTAATTTAAATCAGTTAATGCCTACTATTCAACAACTAGTAAGAAAAGGTAGAACTACACTGGAATTCAAATCAAAATCTCGGGCTCTGGATGCTTGTCCACAGCGCAGAGGGGTTTGTACTCGCGTGTACACTACAACACCTAAGAAACCTAACTCAGCGATGAGAAAGGTAGCGAGGGTACGATTGACGAATGGAAAAGAAGTGAATGCTTACATTCCAGGAGAGGGTCACAATTTGCAAGAGCACTCTATCGTATTGATTAGAGGAGGTCGTGTAAAGGATCTACCAGGGGTAAGATACCACATCATCCGCGGTGCATTGGATACTGCTGGAGTAAAAGACCGTAAGCAAGGTCGCTCCAAGTACGGTGCGAAAAGACCTAAAGCTGGCAAGGGCGCTCCTGCAGCTCCAGGCAAAAAGTAAAAATTAACACCTTAAAAAGAAATGAGAAAAGCGAAACCAAAGAAGAGATATATTCTTCCTGATCCAAAGTTCAACGATACTTTGGTGACCAAGTTTGTAAACTGTCTGATGTATGACGGGAAGAAGAGTATTGCTTACAACATTTTCTACGATGCAGTAGCGAAAGTAGAAGATAAAGTAGGTGAGAATGGTCTTGAAGTTTGGAAAAAAGCGCTTAACAATATTGCTCCCACCGTA
>JALRIY010000002.1 GCA_023255285.1 Algoriphagus sp. | reverse complement strand
ATTTGTGCCCAAGCCCCGGTTATGCTCAAGATCCATACGAGCAAAAGTGTTCCTTTTTTCATGCGGTTTTTGCTAAAACTCCTTTTTTAGAGGTAAGGAAGGTATACACTGCAGGGATGATGAATAGCGTCAATACGGTAGAAAATGTAAGCCCTCCGATTACCGCAGCTCCCATAGGCACCCTACTTTCAGCACCTGCTCCCAAAGCCAAGGCAATTGGAAGAATCCCCAAAATAGTGGATAAACTAGTCATTAAAATTGGTCTAAATCGGGCGACTGCAGCTCCAAAAATCGCTTGTTCTGCATCCATCCCCTGTTCTTTACGTTGATTGGCAAATTCAACAATTAAAATTCCATTCTTGGTAACCAAACCAATAAGCATGATAATCCCAATTTGACTAAAAATATTTAAGGTAAACCCAAATAGCCAAAGAGTCGCCAATGCACCAAAAATCGCTAAAGGTACTGTAAACATGATGGTTAATGGATCCGTGAAACTTTCAAATTGAGCCGAAAGAACCAAATAAATCAGAACCAAGGCGAAAATAAAGGCAAACAACAAACTGTTGGAACTTTCCCTAAATTCTTTGGAAGGTCCGGTAACGTCAGTAGCATACGAATCATCCAATACTTCAGCTGCGATCTTATCCATCTCTTCCAATCCAACGCCTATGGTCACCCCATCGGCTAAATTTGCGGAGATAGTGGCACTTACAAAACGATTGAATCGGTACAACTGAGGGGGAGTACTTTTCTCCACCACGCGTACCAAATTATCCAATTGAATGAGCTGTCCATTATCACCTCTCACATAAAGCATGCGAAGATTTATAGGCTCATTTCGATCTTGAAGTTGCATCTCACCGATTACCTGGTATTGCTTGCCTCCTCTAATGAAATATGCAAATCGTTGTCCCGAATAAGAAAGTTGCAAGGTTCGTGCAATTTCCTGTACCGATACCCCCATGTTTCTTGCCCGCTCACGATCGATTTCTATCTCAAGTTCAGGTTTGGTAAACTTTAAATTGATATCTGTAAAGATAAAGGCAGGGTTTTGGGATGCTTTTTCCAAGAAGGGAGGAATTACTTCCTTTAATTTTTCTAACGTTGGGGCTTGGATTACATATTGAACAGGCAATCCCCCTCGTCGATCACCAATAGAAACAGGTTGCTGGGCAAACGCCCGAACAGCTGTCACTCCTTTAAGTGATCCGTTAATTTGGGTGAAGATCTCCTGTTGTGTCCTCGTACGGACTGCAGGGTCTGTCAAATAAATTCGTATAAATCCGGAGTTGGTATTGGCCGTACCAAATCCAGGTGAGGTCATACTGGTTAAGCCTTCTCGCTCATTTTCAGCTAAATCCACCGTGAGTTGATTGGTTAGGTCACTGATAACCTTGTCCATAAATGAGAAGGTTGCCCCCTCAGGGCCAGACATGTTGATACGCAATTCTGAGCGATCTTCGATAGGAACCAACTCGGTTTGAATGTTTGAAAAAAGCCAGTAAATCCCAAACATCATTAGACCAATGATTGGGAAAGCAACCCAACGAACGGTCATAAATCTACTTAAAGCAGCATCGTAGCGCTCGTTTAACCAAACAAAGAATGGTTCTGTAAACCGATAAAACGCATTTTGCTTTGTTCGCAACTTCAGCATTTTTGCACTCAGCATGGGGGTCATGGTAAGTGCAACAAAGGAGGAAATAATTACAGAGCCAGCCACAACAATTCCAAATTCTCGAAACAATCTCCCTGTAGTTCCTGTCAAGAAAATTACAGGCAGAAAAACTGCTGCCAAGGCAACCGTAGTAGCAAGTACTGCAAAAAATATTTCTTCAGAACCTTTGGCAGCAGCCTCCATGGGCTTTTCCCCTTTTTCAATTCGAGAGTATATGTTTTCGAGTACGACAATGGCATCATCCACCACCAAACCAATGGAAAGTACAATTCCGAGTAGAGTAAGTACATTGATGGAAAAATCCATCAAATACATAATGAAAAACACGCCAATAAGTGAAATCGGAATGGTGACAACAGGTATAAAAGTGGTTCGCCAATCCCTTAAAAAAAGGAAAATTATAGCAACCACGAGAATAAAGGCCGTAAGTATCGTTTCTTGAACCTCTTGAATGGACTGCCGAATGTAGGAAGTTCCATCAAAACCTAACTCTGCGCTTACATCTGCAGGGAGATCTTTTTTGATAAACTCCAATCGCTTGTAAAATTCATCGGCAATTTCAATGTTGTTGGAGCCAGGAAGGGGAACAAGCACAACAGCCACCATCGGTACTCCATCTCTACGAAGTAGGGTCTTTTCATTTAAGGCCGAAAGTTCCGCAGTACCAATATCCTGAAACCGAACTAAGTTTGTTTCGCTTTCTTTAATTATCAACTCGTTGAATTCTTGTGGCGAACTAAGCCTGCTTTTCGTGCGCACAGATAATTCAATGGTCTGTCCTTCGATTCTTCCAGAAGGAAGTTCCACATTTTCGCTTTGAATCTTGGCAAGCACATCCATGGGAGTGATGCCATAGGATGCCATTTTGAGTGGGTCCATACGCAAGCGAATGGCATATTCTTTTTCGCCCCATATTTGTACCCTACTTACACCAGGGATAGTTTGTAGGCGCTCCTTAAATACATTGTCTGCAATTTCAGAAAGCTCAAGCAAACTTCTTTTAGAGCTTTTAACATTCACTCCAATAATGGGTTGGGAATCCGCATCTGCCTTTGAAACGACGGGAGGATCTGCATCAGGTGGTAAATTACGCTGAGCGCCAGAAACCTTGTCCCGCACATCGTTTGCGGCAGCTTCTAAGTCTGCTCCCACCTCAAATTCTACCGTAATGTTGCTACGCCCATCCGAACTCGTAGAGGTTAGGGATTTAATCCCTTGAATTCCATTAATCTGTTCCTCAAGTGGTTCTGTTATTTGAGCCAAGATGACATCGGCATTGGCGCCCACGTAAGAAGTACTCACATTAATCACTGGAGGATCAACAGAAGGGTATTCGCGTACCCCCAACAGCGAAATGCCAATCCCACCAAATAGCAGGATGACAAGTGACATGACCATTGCCAATACTGGCCTTCTTATACTGATACTGGAGAGACTAGCCATGTGAGTTAATTTATTTGAGTAGGCTTAACTGGCATTCCTTGACGTACTTGCATTACCCCTGTAGTGAGGACTAAATCTCCCTCCTTGAGGCCTGAGACTACCTGAACTTGTGTATCGGTACGCTTACCGATTTCAATGAGTCGCTGTTCTGCTTTCCCATCCGCACCTACCACGAATACTTTGTATCCTGACAATTCAGGAATAACAGATTCGGCTGGAACGAGAAGGGCATCCTCCTGAACATCCAGAACAAATCGAATTTTTACAAACATCCCTGGAAGGTATTTACCTTCACTATTGGGACTTTGTGCGCGCAATTTGATGGTACGTGTTGCTGCATCAATTTGGGGTTCATAAGCATAGACTTTTCCTACTACTTCTTCGTTAGAAGCTTCACTACTAAAATAAATAGGAGAGCCTACCGAGACCATTCCTGCATACCGTTCTGGGATAGAGAACTCTAGTTTAATGGGATCAATATTGACAATACTTACGATTACATTTGAACTATTGATTACTGCCCCTTCCGATACTTGACGTAGGCCTAACCTGCCACTAAATGGAGCACGAATAACAGTCTTTTCAAGCTGTGCTTGGACCAATTTGATATCTGATAGTGCTGTATTGTATTGGTTAAGTACTATATCGTATTCTTCTTGACTTATCGCCTCTCTTGCCAAAAGTTGCTTTTGCCTAGATTCCTGGGTTTGAAATAATTTTTGTGTGTACTGAAGCCGTTGGAATTGTGCTTGAAGCTCGTTGTCATTTAGGTACAAGAGTGGCGTGCCCTTAGTTACGTATTCTCCTTCCTTGAAATTTATTTTTGAAACAAGCCCACTAATTTCTGACTTGATTGCTACAGACTCGTTGGGTAAAATAGTTCCAGAAACCTGAAGCTGGTTATTCAAAGTTTCCTTCTTCAATTGGATCACCTCTACTGCCAAAGGCTCACCTGGCCCCTTAGGCCCTGACTTGGCAGGACTTTCTCCTTCTTGATTCCCTAACCTAGGATAAAAATAGGCAGCAGCAAGCAAGGCAAGAATCCCTACTACAAGAAATAGTTTGGTTTGTTTTTTCATTGTAAAAAGAACTAGTACTGTTGGTTTTTTATAAACGCCAGCGAGCGTTGGTTAAATTCCTCTGGTTTTTCAACATTAACCACATGGCCACATTGATTTAATACCTCAAGAATCGAATTTTTATGAAAGCGAATTAGATTTTTTACAGGCTCTAGGAACATCACATCCTGATCTCCCATAATGTAAAGAGTTGGAATGCCCAAATCTTTTTCCTTAAAATAACGAAGCAATGGATTGATGTCTTTGGTCAATTTAAACCAGCGGATAAATTCTTTTTGACATAATTTTTGGGCCTCATGAATAAACAAATTTCTAGACTCAGCATGCTGCTTACGTGGCATTACTATAAAAGCAAATAACCGGTATAGCCACATATAAGGAATTACTCGCTTGAATGCATTGCCAAAAAAAACTAAAAGGCGGCTTTGTACGGTCAAACGTGTCACTGCGCCAGCCAAAATCAAGGATTTTACGCGTCCTGGTTCGAGTTCTGCCAATTGCCTCGCCAAAATAGTTCCCAATGAAACCCCCATGAAATGCGCCGGAGGTAATTTAAGATGTGTTAATACTTCCACAATATCACGCGTAACTGCCTCAAAAGTGTACTGTTGTGACCAAATTGCTTGTGGCATAGTCACTGATTTCCCATGGCCTCTCAAGTCAATCAATAAAAGATTGTAATCTTTTTGAAAGTCTCGAAGCTGCTTAAACCATACCGCAGAACTTCCTCCTGCACCGTGGATAAATACCACCCACTCCCTACTTGTAGAATGCAAAAATTGCTTATAGTATAACATATGGTAACAAATCCTGATTAAGCACCCCTCCACAGGAAGACAAATATACCATTGTTTTTCAGCAGTCCTTTAGAAAACATAAGGAAGGCAAATCGATGCCATCAATGGAAAATAATTGGGATATCCCTTTCTCGAACATGCGCCAACGTACTTGCTTACATGAACTTGGATGGTAACTAGTGAGTAAACAAAAAAAAGCGCCCCGAGGTTCGGAGCGCTTTCCATAGCAATGGAATACGAATTAATTGAAGATATATCTCAATCCAAACTGCATGCTCCAAACGTCTGAAACTCCTGCAGTAGGTCTAAACGTTTCGGAGATCAAGCTAGTACCAAAGTTTCTCAATCTGTACTGTGGCTTGCCATCGGCACTTGCAGTTGGAGAACCTCCAGCTAACAATTGTGTAGAGTTAAACGTTTGACCAACTCCAAAATTTGGATCCAAAAGGTTACCTACGTTCAGGATATCCACTCGGAATTCAAGGCTGTTCTTTTTGCCTTTGAAGTTGGTAAACAACTGCTGAGCAAAGGAAAAATCTGCACGATATACCATTGGCATGATGACCGCACCTCTTTCTGCATATTTGCCACGATTCGCACTCAAATACTCATCCTGCAAGATATAGGCTTCAAAAGCATCTGCTTGTTCCTGAGCAGTAAAGGTCTTCCCACTAGAAGTAAACTGTTGGAAGTTCATTTCTTCCTTAGTCGCTGGGATGTAAATTAAATCATTTGATCTACCACCATCGTTATTCATATCCGAAGAGAATACATAGCTACCGTTTCCAATCGTTCTACCTTCCCAGAAAATAGAGATAGAAGTATTCCCAAACTTGAAGAAGTCTTTGGAATAGGAAGCAGTTACAAATGTTCTGTGACCCATAAAGTTGGAAGAAAAGCCTAAACCTGGATTGTTTGGATCACCGGATATTGGATTGTTGAACCATGATCCAGAAGCAATAGATCCTGGATCTACCGTATTTTTTGCTTCCCCATAGCTATAAGCTGCTTTCAAAAACAATCCATTGGTAAATGGTCTCTCCAAGGAGAAAGAAGCTACCCAAGAATATCCAATTGCTTGGTTACTCAAAGTTATTGCATTTGGGATTTTTGAGTTGATTCGATTGTTTGTCCATCTTTGACGGTTGTCATTGCCTGCATATTGGCTTTGGTGTACAGGAAGGTTCGCATTGTGATATGCAATACCATTTACATCCTGATTGTAAATAAATTCTCCAGTAGCAATGATGCCGGCTGGCAACTGCTGATCAACTGCAATGTTGGTTCTCCACACTTGTGGGAATTTGAAATCCTTCTCAGATAGAGCAAGCTCGTAAGAAGAAGCAGGCTGACCTGTTACTTCAGTAGGCTTGTATGCATTTGGATCTGGATTGAATGGTCTGGCAGTCGTATTATCCAACTGTGCAAAACCTGTCAAGATACCATTATTACCCACTTGGTTGGATACCCATACGTAAGCAGGACGACCGGTAAATACCCCTGAACCACCTCTAACTTGCGTTTTCTGGTTGTCAAATACATCCCAGTTGAAACCAACTCTTGGAGACCAAAGCAAGTTGGCTCCTGGAAGCTGATCGGTTCTGTAGTTGATGTAAGCTCCTTCTTGATTTCTGAAAAAGAAATCCTCCATTTCTTCGTTGCGAAGAGCAGTTTCTTCAAAATAAGGCACGTCTACTCTCAAACCTGCTGTTAATTTCAAGTTTGTTCTTGCTTGCCATTCGTCTTGAATAAATGCACCTACATAGTTCACTTCCAATGGCTGAACAGGCTTCTCAGATCCTGGAATATTGTTCCAACGTACTTGGAATCTTCTCAAGTTGACACCTGAAGGCGCAGAGTTACCGTTCGCTAAGAAATTATCAGAATCCTTGTAAAAGTCCTCCAAAGATCTGTAAACATATACAGATTGAGAACCTGGGAAGAACACGTTTTCAGACTGGTAATTTTCGTAGCTGAAACCAGTGGTGATAGTATGATTTCCTGCAAAAATTTGCAAGTTCTCCTGAATTTGGAAAGTCTTGTAGCGCAATTCGTTGTTTGGCGTGAATGGCTCAAAACCAAAAGAAGTATAGGTCAAGTTATCCTTCAAGATATCCACCAATGGGAAAAACTCACCTTTAAATCCACGGCTTTCGTCCTGGTACGTGTAACCAACAATCAAATTGTTTGATATATTGCTTCTAATACGAGAGTTCAATTCGGCTACTACAGATCGTATATTTTCCAAGATGCTGTAGTTTGAATTTTGGAAGTTCAAAGCATTTGGATTACGGTTACGTCCACCGTTACCCAAGGAAGAAGAACCTGACATCAGTACATCCGTAGAAGAATCTAGGTGATTGTAACGCAAGCTCAACTTGTTTTTGTCGTTGATGTTGTAATCCAATTTAATCAAAAACTTGGTGCCCAATGTTTCATTATCATATCCTTCGTAAGGGCCTGTTTCGTAGTTGTACTTTGAGCTCAAGTAGCTGCTTAATCCATCCAAGTCTGAAGCTAATACACGAGTGACGTTACCTTCAATTGCTTCACCACGATTTGCCTTCCAAGTAGTTCCTGGTCTAGCTTCTGATTCGTCTTCAAATGAAGCAAAGAAAAACAACTTGTCTTTGATAATCGGACCACCTACGCGGAAACCAATTTGCTTGTACGTAAAGTCACCTGGGTTGAAAGTGTTTTCACCAGCTTTGGTTCCTACATTGTTGTTATTTCTCCAGAAATAATAAGCAGAACCTGAAAATTCGTTCGTACCTGAACGTGTTACGGTATTTACACCAGCACCCGTGAAATTACCCTGTCTCACGTCATATGGCGCTACGTTTACGGAGATTTGTTCGATCGCGTCCAAAGAGATCGGGGATACACCAGTTCTACCACCGGGGTTAGAACCAGAGCCCAAACCGAAAGAGTTGTTAAAATACGATCCATCTACAGTGATGTTGTTCAATCTTGAATCCTGTCCAGCGAAAGATTGCCCGTTGGATTGTGGGGACAAACGAGTGAAGTCGTTGATACTTCTAGAGATGGTTGGAAGCTTGTTTAGGGCTCTGTTGTCTATCGCTGTATTGGCACCTGTGCGTTCGTTAGAGAAGAGGCTATTTTGATCGGCTGTGATCAAAACTTCAGAAAGTTCCTGACCATCTTCTTTTAGAGAGACATTCACATTTGAAAATGTACCTAAGGAAAGATTTAGACCATCTATTTCTTGGGTAGAAAAACCGATAAAAGATACAGAAAGTCTGTAAGGACCTCCAATACGCATACCTGGAATTGAATATTTACCTTCTACGTTAGATACTGCACCATAGCGAGTACCAGAAGGAAGGTGTGTAGCAACCACGTTTGCGCCCGGTAAAGGCTGTCCGTTGGCCTCAGTTACTGTACCGGTAATACCGGAAGTAGTAACTCCCTGTGACATTGCTAGCCCCGAGCTCAACACGAGCAGGAATAGAGCCATCAAATTCTTGAGTAAATTTTGCCTCATAAGATTTGTTTTTGGTATAAGTTGGTTTTGTTGAATTAAAATCCTTGCAAAGTTAAACTACCCTTTCAAGGGACAGTAAGGATATAGGTTAATTTTTGCTTGTCAAATTTCACATTTTTTAACGAAAACTTAACATTGAAAACAAACTATTTATCTGTTTTGGTTAATTATTCCTTTTTTTATTGGGAATTGAGTAGTTCAAATCAATAATTACCAAAGAAACTAAAAATGAATTCCATTTGTTTTAGCTTTTTCACTGATGACAAAAAACTTTGGTAACCTTAATCAAATAAGCTTCTTCCCGCCCTCTGGCTGCGATAAGCCAGTTATTCCCAGCCAAAAAATTAAATTAGCTCTGAAGTTAGAGTTGAAATTAGCTGTCATCTATAAACGATTATTCGTACTCATTCAAAAAAATTTAGCTCTTGACAAGGTGCTGGATCATCCTAACCCATTTTTTAAATCAATTGGCTCCCTTTCTTTTCTTTGGATAAATTTTGAATCTTGTTGAACTTTCCCACTTCAACTAGGCTCGTACTTTGATGAGAGATAAAAATATTGTTTGGCTTTACCTTTTCTTACTTGCTACACTGGTAGATTTATACTTTATTTTGGAACAAAATGAAGGGCTACGTAGCTTTTCAAAACCTATCATTCTAGCTGCCTTGCTAGGCTATTTTTATTTTATAAGCGCCCCCATTGCCAAAACCATTTTAGCTAAAACCATTTTGGCTGCCCTTTTCTTCTCTTGGTTGGGTGACATTCTCTTGCTGTGGCCGGAATTATTTATTTATGGCTTAGGGGCTTTTTTAATGGCTCATGTTTGTTACATCATCGGATTTCGACTTGCGCAGGAGCCAGAAGCCCGTCCTGATTCTTGGCACTTTATTCGTTTATTTACCTACAATCTCCCCATTTATCTTGTAGCAGGTTGGATATTCTATTTCATCTATCCCAACCTGGGAGGCTTGAAAATTCCGGTTATTGCCTATCTTTTTGTTATTATTGGGATGGTGACCACGGCTCGTGCTCGCTTCAAAAAGACCAATCCTGCCTCATTCTGGCAGGTATTCATAGGGGCCTTACTCTTTCTATGTTCAGATGGAATTTTAGCGATGGCGCGATTTTATTCAGATTTTCCAGAGGCAGGCATCCTTATTATGGGTACCTATGCTACTGCTCAACTTCTGATTGTAATGGGAATTCGTTCTTACCTCGTCGGAACTAAATAAAAAATTATTTTTTCAACGCCACTCGAATAGACAATTCCTCCAGTTGTGCATCGGCAAGCGTACTCGGTGAATCAATCATCACATCTCTCCCCGAGTTATTCTTAGGGAAGGCAATGTAATCTCGAATGGAGTCTGATCCCCCGAAGATGGCGCAAAGTCGGTCAAAACCAAAGGCAATACCTCCATGTGGTGGAGCGCCATATTCAAAGGCTTCCATCAAAAACCCAAACTGCTTTTGTGCCTCAGCATCTGAAAACCCAAGATGGGTAAACATCAATTGCTGCGTAGCACGGTCGTGAATTCGTATCGACCCCCCTCCAATTTCGACTCCATTGATGACCAAATCATACGCATTTGCTCGTACAGATCCAGGATCAGTTTCCAACAAGGGAATATCTTCTCGCTTCGGAGAAGTAAACGGATGGTGCATCGCATGAAAACGTTGGGATTCATCATCCCACTCCAAGAGCGGAAAGTCCACCACCCAAAGTGGCACAAATACAGTACGATCACGCAAACCTAAGTCTTCACCCATCTTCAAGCGAAGTTCAGACAACTGCTTGCGGGTGGTTTTCTCGTCTCCACTGAGCACAAGAATCAAATCTCCCGGCACAGCACCGCAAGCATCTGCCCAGGTCTTCAATTGATCTTGCCCGTAAAATTTGTCCACACTTGATTTGAGCAATCCATCAAGTTGGTACCGCACATAAATCAATCCTTTCGCTCCAATTTGTGGACGCTTTACCCAGTCCGTCAGTTCATCCAATTGCTTGCGCGTATACTCTCCTGCACCTTTGGCACAGATACCTAGCACAATCTCTGCCTGATCAATGACGGCAAACCCTGTGCCTTTCGCCAGGGCAGTCAGATCGACAAATTTCATGTCGAAACGCAAATCTGGCTTGTCATTCCCATAGTACTTCATCGCATCTGCATAGGTTAGGTGTGGTACCTGACCTAGATCTACTCCCTTAACCGATAAAAACAAGTGCTTAATAAGTCCCTCAAAAGTGCTAAGAATATCCTCTTGATTCACAAAGGCCATCTCACAGTCAATCTGCGTAAATTCAGGCTGCCTATCCGCACGAAGATCCTCGTCTCGAAAGCATTTTACAATTTGAAAGTAGCGGTCAAATCCACTGACCATCAACAATTGCTTGAAAGTCTGTGGAGACTGAGGTAAGGCATAAAATTCCCCTGGATTCACTCGGCTAGGAACCACAAAATCCCGCGCTCCCTCCGGAGTTGATTTGATCAAAACTGGTGTTTCTACTTCGATAAAAGATTGCTTGTCCATGTAGGTCCGAGTTTCCTGCATTAGTCGATGGCGGAGCTGAAGTTTTTCTCGAATCACATTTCTGCGGAGGTCTAGGTACCGATAGCGCATCCGCAGCTCATCACCTCCATCAGTTTCGTCTTCAATAATAAAAGGAGGAACTTTAGCAGGATTCAACACAGTTAATTCCTCCACTTTAATTTCAATGTCCCCAGTTGGCATTTTATCGTTTTTGGATGTTCTTTCCAAAACAATTCCAGCTGCTTGAACCACAAATTCTCTTCCTAGCTGAGCCGCTTTCTCCAACAATGCCTTGTCGGTAGATCCTTCCTCAAAAATAAGTTGGGTTACCCCATAGCGGTCTCTTAAATCCACCCATATAAGTCCTCCTTTGTTTCTAACCCGCTGTACCCAGCCGGCCAAAGTGATTTGTTGTTGGACATGGTGAAGGCGAAGTTCGCCACAGGTATGTGTTCTTAACATGACTAATTCCTTTTTTTGGGAGGTCAAAGATAAATAAATGCAACACAGAACGATAAGGATAGGGGAAGAATCCCTACTTCAGACTGAAATTCTTTCTTTTTACCTACTAGGCAGGCGCTCTGAATTCAGCAAATGGCACTTCTTTCAACAGTTGTAAGCCTTTAAAAAGAGTTAAATTATCCCTTCCCTTTGCTACTTTATGGTGAAAATTCTTGGAAAAAAGGGTTCTTTTCCCTTGTTTGAAGTCCCAAATTAGTTCCTGTCTCCTGAATTCCCCCAGATGAAAAAAAATTGGATTGGCTACATTACCATTTTTCTTTCTATCCTCCTGATTTTGATTTACCAAAAGCAAGAAGGACGATTTTCCCAACTTTTTTCGAATGAACCAAACTCCTTACCGCAGGAGGATTCCACCGCTCAAGAAAAATTTTTGTATGGCATCAATGTGACCGACTTTACCATAACAGAAGGTAGAGTCACTAAAAATGAAACTTTATCTACGCTCTTGTCCCCCTTCAATATCCCTTACCAAATCATTGATGAGCTAGCCAAAAAATCTAAAGAGGTATTTGATGTACGAAGGATAGCTGCAAATAAAAAATATACCATACTCAGTGCCCCCAACTCCTCCAAAGCACAATTTTTTATCTATGAGCCCAATCCAGCAGAATTTGTCGTATTCAACTTGGATTCTGCCTACTTGTATAGAGCTGAGAAACCTGCCCAAACCCGGAAAAGAACAGTAGGAGGAAAGATTGAGAGTTCCCTCTACAATGCCATGGTGGATAAGGGGATTTCTCCCCAACTAATCGATGAATTTGCAGACCTTTACGGATGGTCGGTGGACTTTCAAAGCCTCCAAAAAGGGGATGTATTCAAAGTTATCTTTGAAGAAAATATCATTGAGGACCAGGTCGTATCGCTATCCGGAATCCACCTCGCTTACTTCAATCACAGAGGTGTAGCCATGCATGCCATTCCATTTGAACAAAATGGACAGATTACTTTCTTTGACCAAGAAGGTAAGAGTTTTAAAAAAGCATTCCTTCGTGATCCACTTAAATATACCCGCATTAGTTCTCGCTATAATTTGAACCGATTTCATCCCGTTCAAAAAAGAGTGAAGGCTCATCTAGGCACCGATTATGCTGCCCCTACTGGAACGGAGATCCGAAGTGTGGGTGATGGCACCGTAATTGAGGCGAGGTATACGTCAGCAAATGGAAATTTTGTTAAAATAAAACACAATTCCACCTACACCACTCAATACCTCCACCTTTCAAAAATTGGAAAAGGAATTAAAAAAGGAACGCGTATTACCCAAGGCCAAATCATAGGATACGTAGGCAGCACTGGATTAGCCACTGGCCCTCACCTTTGTTTCCGATTTTGGAAAAATGGCAAACAAGTCGATTGGCTAAAAGAAAGAATTCCTCCTTCCGAACCCATTGAACAAGCCAACCTACAAGCATTTAACCAAAAAAAGGCGGAAGGAATAAAATTATTGGCTCAAATTGATCCCTCAGTGGACGATAGACTTCTAGCATCCACCATTCATTCACAACAGGAATAGTCTAAAAAACTGTATCTTTCAATCATGTTTGCCTCCCCTACTAAGAGGTTTAGGTAGTGAACTTAGCTATGAGCCAGCCCACCTCTATTCGGATCAACAAGTACTTAAGTGAAGTCGGTTTTTGCTCTCGTAGAGCTGCAGATGGTCTTTTAGAACAAAAACGAATCACCATCAATGGAAAAATCCCAGAATTAGGCACCCAAGTCTTCCCCACGGATGAAGTTAGGGTAGATGGGCAATTGATCGGAAAGCCAAAGCAGCAGCATGTTTACATTGCTTTTAATAAACCCGTAGGTATTGTTTCAACAACAGATACCCTAGGAGAAAAAGACAACATCATCGATTTTATTGGTCATTCTGAACGTATTTTTCCTATTGGTAGACTGGACAAAGACAGCGAGGGTTTGATTCTGTTGACGAGCGAAGGGGATCTTGTTAATAAAATTCTCCGTTCAAAAAACAACCATGAAAAGGAGTATGTGGTAACAGTAGACAAGCCCCTTCACCCAAGCTTTGTACAAAAGATGAGTTTGGGTATTCCAATCCTAGGTACTATCACTGCTCCTTGCACCGTAGTGTTAATCAACCGGTTTAAATTCCGGATCATCCTCACTCAAGGCTTAAATCGACAGATTCGACGAATGTGTGCTCATTTGGGTTACCAAGTAACCCAACTAAAGCGGATTCGAATCATGCATATTCAGTTGGACCTAGCAGTAGGCAAATGGAGAGATTTAAGTGAAAAGGAACTAACTCAACTCAATCTCCTCATCCAAGACAGTTCCAAAACCACCTAAACGCTCGCTATTCCAATCTGCTGAGCACATTCTGCTATTCCTAACTATCCTATTTTTCTTGTAACTTGACTTAGTGAAAGGCTTACCTCTACTTTATCCCATCAATCCATGCTTTCTACCCTTCCATCAAGCCCCTCTGACCTTTTTGCTAGTCAATTACCCACCGCATTAGCCTGGAGGAAGTCCACTCTGCAAGAACGAAAGGAACGGCTAATTAAGTTGTTAAATTGGATTAATTCCCACCAAGAAGCTATTCGGGAAGCGCTGTGGCTAGATTTCAACAAACCAGCGCCAGAAGTTGATCTCAATGAAATCTTTCCAGTCACGGCAGAAATTAAATATTGCCTAAAAAACTTGGTAACATGGATGAAACCACAATCTCAGCCGACCCCATTGCCGATGTTTGGAACCTCTGCTTCTGTCGTAGCTGAACCCAAAGGGAGAGCCTTGTTGATATCTCCATGGAACTTTCCCTTTAACCTTGCCATTGGACCTTTGGTAGCTGCACTAGCGGCAGGTTGTACAGCCATTCTGAAACCCTCAGAACATGCACCACATACTGCACAGCTAGTACAGGACCTCGTGAGCGAACTTTTTGCACCTCATGAAGTAGCGGTTTGCTTGGGAGAAAAAGAAGTGGCCTCAGAACTATTGTCTTTGCCTTTTGACCATATATTCTTTACTGGGAGCCCAACGATTGGAAAAATTGTGATGCGTGCTGCTGCACAACATTTGAGTTCGGTGACCCTGGAATTAGGAGGTAAATCTCCCGTAATTCTAGATACTTCGGCTGACCTAAAAGATGCTGCAGAAAAATTGATCTGGGGGAAGTTTGTTAACTGCGGGCAAACCTGCATTGCTCCAGATTACATCCTAGTGCCTGAGGACAAAAAGGAAATCTTTATCGGCCATGCGTGCGAGGTGTTGACTCGCTACTACGATACCAATGGAAAGGGAATCATGCAAAGCCAGGACTATGCTCGTTTGATCAATGCAAGACATTTTGAACGAATTCGGGAGTTATTGGAAGATGCACTTCAAAAAGGTGCTCAGGTAGAAGCAGGTGGAGAGTTGGATGAAGCATCCAGGTATGTAGCACCTACCTTGATTTCAGCTATTCGCGAAGACATGCTCGTCTTCAAAGAGGAAATTTTTGGTCCTATCCTACCAATTGTCACTTACAGTCATCTCAACGATGCCCTAGCACTGATCCAATCCCAACCCAAGCCATTGGCACTCTACTTTTTTGGCAAAGACGAGATGCAAGCAAAGCGGGTAATGACTGAGACTAGTTCTGGAAATGTGGTTATCAACGATTGCGTGCTTCATTTTCTGCATAGTGAACTCCCTTTTGGAGGGGTCAATAACAGTGGGATTGGCAAGTCTCACGGCAAGTACGGCTTTTTGGCCTTTAGCAATGAAAAGGGCGTATTGAAACAGCGTATTGGATTCAATAACGTTACCTTATTGCGTCCACCATACGGCATTCGTGTTAAGAAGTTGATTGCTACAATGATGAAGTGGTTTTAAATGGTCCATAGACCACAGCTCAGGCAACTGAACTTCATCACCTAATTTCTCGAGTTACTTGTGAAAAATCGGCTACTCACAAAAATCAACTGGGGCATCCCACGAAAAAAATGCTAGGATAAGTATAGCAAAAGAAAACCCCGCCAAAATGCGGGGTTACCTTAGTTCAGACTTGTGGAAGTCTCGTAGACTGAGCCATTTTTTTAATGGCTTTCACTACTTTTTCGGAAGGTTGCAAGTTGACTTGCTCCAAAAACTCCACGGTGCTCAGCAGTTGAATATATTCTTGCATCAAGGCATTATCGCTGTGCAAGGCTTGCATTAAGAGTTCTTGTTCTACCTCCGGCATTTCCTGATAGATATATCTGATCAGGTCATTTGGGGTAAATTGTTTTTGCATAGGCACTAGTTTGTTGTTTCATTTTTTTTCGAATATGGTTGAGTGCATAGCGCATCCTTCCCAAAGCTGTATTTATACTGACGCCAGTCTGTTCGGCAATTTCCTGAAAACTCAAGTCTAAGTAATGCCGCATAATAACTACTTCTTTCTGTGCCTCTGGAAGCTCATCAATCAAATTACGCACCCAAACCAAGGTTTCTTCCTTGATCTGCTGCTGCTCAGAAGACTCTGAAGCAAAGTTTAGGGAATTAAGTAGATTGCTCCCATCTTCCAAGAGGATGGTCGGGTATCTTTTAGCCTTTCTAAAGTGATCGATGGCGAGGTTATGTGCAATGCGCAGCAACCAAGGCTGAAATTTACCCTCTTCGTTGTACTTGTCTGAATTCAAGGTATGGATTACCTTAACAAAAACATCTTGTAGCAAGTCTTCTGCTACATCTTGATCTTTTACAATCAAAAAGAGTGTAGTAAATACCTTACTCTGATACCGATCTACTAATTGATTAAAGGCAGCTTCATTGCCATTGCGATACAAGGTGATCAACACACTGTCATCTGGACCTAATTGCTTACTCATTTTTAAGTTGGTTTATATACAACGTAAAAGTCTAGGCCATAGTATCGGGTTAGGTGAAAAGATGAGTAAACGCTTAGAAATTATTTTTAAAAGGGCTCAAAACTAAGGCCAAATAATTAAAATAGGCAACTTATTTTTAAGTTTCGCTAATTAATATTGTATTTTATGTTATTTATTATATTTTATTTTATTTTTTGTATTAATTTCGTATTTTTATTTGTTATGGAAACTCAGATTTTGGAGTAGATGTGTATTTGCCGCGAATTCAGGAAATGCTCCTAACAAAAAGATGAAAATGAAGGTTTGAAAAAAGTAAAAGGCTTTGCTTACCTTCGTACTCTTAATTAGAAAAAAGAAGAATGGATTTAAGTGGAAAAGTAACCTCCCTATTACCGGAAGTGAGTGGGAGCTCAAAAAGTGGAAATGCTTGGCGCAAGCAAGAATATATTGTCGAAACAGGAGGTCAATATCCCAAAAAAGTATGTGTTTCCATCTGGGGGGATAAAATAGACCAGTTTGGCTTGAAAGTAGGGGAGCAAGTTACCCTTGGAATAGATGTAGAAAGCAGGGAATACAATGGGCGCTGGTACACTGAGGTAAAAGCCTACAAGGTAGACCGCAGCCAGGGTGGAGGACTGCCAGTAGGCCCTCCTGATGTAGATACTTTTTACGAAGCTTCAGACGAGGACAAACTCCCCTTTTAACCGAATCTCTTGTTCACAAAACCATAAAAAAAAGCGAGACTTACTCAGTCTCGCTTTTTACTTTTAATTCAATTTCTTCTCCAGATTCATCTAGAAATCTGTATTCCGTCACGGGTAGCGAAGAATCTTTGATCAGTTTTATCCATTTGTAATATTTAAAAAACCACTTTACACGTCGGCTAATCAGGCCAGTGGTAAAGTAGGCGTGCAGATAAGGATGCAAGCCGATGTGGATTTTATCCACGTTTTGGATGGTGGCCATGTGCTCCAAATCCTTTTCCAACTTATCAGCGACTAGAATAGACGCTTGGATTTTGCCGGTACCATTGCAAGCAGGGCAGGTTTCCTTGGTCACAATATTGACTTCAGGACGCACGCGCTGTCGGGTGATTTGCATTAGCCCAAATTTGCTTAAGGGCAAAACGGTATGCTTGGATCTGTCAAATTTCATCTCCAGCATCATGGCATCGAAAATTGCCTTTTTGTTTTCGGCTTTTTTCATGTCGATAAAATCGACCACGATAATACCTCCCATATCACGGAGGCGGAGCTGTCTAGCAATTTCTTTAGCAGCCACCAGGTTGGTTTTAAGTGCTGTAGATTCCTGGTCACTTTCTTGGTTGGACTTGTTGCCACTATTGACGTCAATGACGTGCAGGGCTTCGGTGTGCTCTATAATCACATAGCCACCCTGGGGTAGGCTTACGGACTGTCCAAACAAGCTTTTGATTTGCTTTTCGATTCCAAAACTTTCAAATAGCTTGACTTTACCGTTGTAAAGTTTGACAATTTTTTCTTTTTCAGGCGCTATAGACCTGATGTAGGAACGGATCTGATCGTAAGTAGATTCTTCTTCTACGGTGATTGCATCGAATGATTCGTTGAGTAGGTCTCTCACAAGTGAGGAAGCCATACTCATCTCTCCAATGATTTTGTCCCGACTTTTGGCTTTCAGCAATTTGCTCATACCCTCTTCCCAATTGGTGAGAAGATTTCGAAGGTCTTTATCCAGTTCCGTCACGGACTGTCCTTCGGCCACGGTTCGGATGATTACTCCAAAGTTGGCAGGTTTGATCGAATTGATTAGTCTGAGCAGCCTTTTGCGCTCTTCGTTGCTGCGTATCTTCTTGGACACATTGACGGTGTCAGAGAAGGGAACAAGCACGAGATATCGCCCGGGTAGAGAGAGCTCACAGGATAGTCTAGGGCCTTTAGTTGAGATAGGTTCTTTGACAACTTGCACCAATACCTGATTGGTTTTCGCTAGAATTTTGTCGATTTTCCCGACTTTTTCTATTTCTGGTTCGTTTTCAAAGCCCTTCAACAGGTGGTTGGAATAGTTGTTGTTGCGTACCATTTTGGTAAACTTGAACAAGCTATTACTATTTGGACCAAGGTCTTGGTAATGCAAAAAGCCATCTTTTTCATAGCCAACGTCGATAAACGCGGCATTGAGGCCATTGACAATTTTGCGGACCGTACCCAAATAAATGTCGCCCACCTTAAACTGGTTATCCATCCCTTCGGAATGGAGCTCTACCAGCTGCTTTTCTTGCAATAAGGCTATTCGACTTCCATTTTGAGCAGAATCGATTAACAATTCCGTACTCAAATTTTCTTTAAACTACTGTTAATGAACGTACTTTACTTCTACTAGCTCAAAAAGAAGGAATTACTTCTTCTTATGTCTGTTTTTTCTTAGTCTCTTCTTACGCTTGTGCGTAGCGATCTTATGTCTTTTTCTTTTCTTACCGCAAGGCATAGTTGTACAATTTAAAGTGTTGATAATTTGTTATAGCTGGTCTAAGTAGCCTTGAATACTTCCTAAAATCATAGGATCTTCGGTCATGTTCTTCACTAGCTCAAACTGTGCTTTCGCTTTATTTTTTTCTTTGGACTCGAAATAGCTTACCCCAAGATAAAATTGACCTTGGATATTTTGAGGATGGAACTGTACCAACTCTTCAAACCGAAGAATAGCACGTTCGTATTGACCCGACTGCATGGAAAGAATTCCCATATTAAATAAGCCTTCTTCATTTTTCGGATCCTCTTCCAATATCTCACGCAATAAGGTGATTCCTTGCATGGGATTCGACGAAGAGACATAGGTCATGGCTATTTTAGATTTCAAATCCAAACGGGTGGGATCTTTTTCCAACACCCTACTAAGAAAGCTCCTGGTTTTGTCTGCCAGGGCTTCTACTTTGTTTTTGTCCAAGGCAAAAGAAAAAGCATCGTAATTTGCCTTTCCCGCTTCCTCGGCAATAAATAAATCACTTGGCAAAAGGGTACTCGCTTCAGACCAATAGTAAGCAGCACTATCAAATATCCCTTCCTCTTTATAAATCCCAGCTAAAATCTGTGCCGCAGTCACTTTCTCTTCTTGGGTTGGAGCCGTTTGGAAAGTGATAATCAACTGATTCGCTTGAATTCTATTTTTGGAGGATAACTCATTCGTATGCGATTCGGAAATAGAAGTAGAAGCAGTTGCCTCTGACTCCATTTTAGCTCCAGTAGCCTCGTTGTCTACTACTACCTTTGGTAATAGATACAAGCTAGCAACTGTGAGTACTCCGACTCCAATTAGAATAAGCTGCTTTTTCTTCATCCCCCGCGCTCAGCCTTATACTTGAGCTGCCAATTGTTTGATTTTCTTACTGTTTTTAATTTTTTCTACAAATACCTTGGAAGGCTTAAATGCAGGTATGTGATGCTCTTCAATAACTATTGCCGTATTCTTTGAAATGTTTCGGGCAATTTTCTTTGCTCTTTTTTTGTTGATGAAACTTCCAAATCCTCTGACATAAATGTTTTCCCCATCTGCCATGGAATCTTTCACTACCTTGAAAAATGCCTCTACTGCTTGAGTTACATCGTCTTTTTGAATTCCGGTCTTTTCGGAAATTTTAGTAATTACTTCTGCTTTGGTCACTGTGATTAAAATTTAGAAATTTCGAAATAAGCTTAACAACCTATTAACCAAGTATTTTTGGGATTGCAAATGTACAAGAACCAATGCAATTAAAAAAGATATTCAAAAAAAATACCTTGGTTTGTATTTTATTAATCCTCCTCCAATGAAGAGTAAATCACCTGAAAATCAATGGTTTTCAAACTCAATTATTTCTTGGTACCGAGAAAATCCTCGGCATTTGCCTTGGCGAGAAACCCAAGATCCCTACCTAATTTGGCTATCCGAAATCATTCTTCAGCAAACACGGGTTGCACAAGGATTGCCTTATTTCGAAGCTTTTTCAAAAGCCTATCCCACTGTACATCAACTAGCAGCAGCCCCCGAAGAAGAGGTCTTGAGACTCTGGCAAGGACTTGGCTATTACAGCCGGGCACGCAACATGCATGCTTGTGCCAACTACATCGTCGAAAAATTGGATGGAAAATTTCCTGACCGGTATGCAACACTTATCCTACTCAAAGGAGTAGGGAGCTATACGGCTGCCGCTATCTCTAGCTTTGCTTTTGGAGAAGTACAGGCTGTGGTAGATGGAAATGTATTTCGGGTGCTCGCTCGGTATTTTGGCATTGCAACTGATATTAACAGTAGCAGCGGGAAAAAAGAATTTGAGGCACTCGCCAATCAACTTATCCCTGTGAATGCGCCGGGAGAATTTAATCAGGCCATGATGGATTTTGGTTCCCGTTGTTGTACTCCAACTAACCCAAACTGCGATACCTGTCCACTAACCCGTTCTTGTTTTGCCTATCAAAATGAACTCATTAACTCCTTGCCAGTAAAAATAAATAAGACCAAAGTCAAGGAACGAATACTCAACTATCTCGTCATTACCTGTGCCGGCCATCTGGTGGTGCGTAAAAGAGGTGAGGGAGACATATGGACAGGCTTGTACGATTTTCCTCAATCTCCTCAAACCTTCCCCTGGCAGGGGAATCTTCAATCAGAAACAACCCTATTTCCTAAAAAATACCGACATCTTTTGTCACACCAACGGATACTTGCCAGCTTTTGGGAATGCTCACTTTCCGAAGAAAACCTTCCCAATTTAAGAGATTGGTGCCAAAATGAGGGGTTTGATCTAGTAGTTGAACAAGAAATTGACGGTTTACCCAAGCCTAAATTGATCCTTCGCTATTTGACTGATCGAGAGAATTGATTACTTTCAGTTTTCTAAACTTTTTAACTATCAAAACAAAAACAGTATGGCAGGAGTAAATAAAGTCATTTTAGTAGGTCACCTTGGTGCCGACCCTGAAGTGAAATACCTCGAAGGGGAGAAAGTTGTAGCCAATCTCAGCCTTGCAACCTCAGAAGCGTACCAGGATAGATCTGGAAATAGAGTAGAACAAACCGAATGGCACGATTTAGAATTGTGGGACCAACAAGCAAAAATCGCGGAGAAATACTTAAAGAAAGGTTCACAAATTTACGTCGAAGGAAAAATCAAATCAGATAAATGGACCGATGAACAAGGGCAAAATCGAAAGCGAATGAAAATCCGAGTTTTGAGTTTTACCATGCTTGGAGGCAAACCAGATGGAATGCAAAGTAATTCTCCTGCAGCAGCACCTGCAGCAAATTCAGCCCCAGTAGCAACCGCCCCTCAAGTTTCCCTTGACGAGGGAGACGATGATCTACCTTTTTAATGGAAATTCAAATCCCCTGTACACGAATCAGGGGATTTGATTACCTTTGAACACCTATTTTCACGAACACATGGATGATCCCTACCCGAGTTACTTTCTGTTGGCCCAGGTTACTTCCTACACATTCTCTTATTTTTTAGTCAACAGCCTTGCGCTCCTGCTTCTACTAGTCGCCTCAGCCCTAGTTTCTGGTTCAGAGGTGGCATTTTTTTCTTTAGGGAAAGACGATCTAATTGAACTGAATCAAAAAAATCCTGAAAAAGGGAGCGTCATCACGAGCCTGTTGGCCATGCCAAAAGTCCTTCTAAGTACCATCCTGATTCTAAACAACCTAATTAATATCGCTATCGTCACCCTCACTACCTTTGTGACTTGGACCTTATTCGGAACAAATGCCACAGGCGTAGTGATCATCCTTTTTCAAACTGTAGGCGTCACTTTTGCTATTGTTTTTTTTGGTGAAATCGTGCCAAAGGTCTATGCAAACCAAGCCAAAGGCCAATTTGCCCAAGCACTGGCTTCCCCTTTATTTTTCTTTACCCAGATCCTTAAGCCATTTTCTAGCTTATTAATTGTATTTAGCAATGTCATAGAGAAACGAGTTCAACAAAAAGGATACACCCTATCCGTAGATGAACTCCATCAAGCACTAGAACTAACTACCGAAGATACCCCAGAAGAGGAAAAAGAAATCTTGCGGGGAATCGTGAATTTTGGAACACTAAGCGTTCGTCAATTAATGAAAAGTAGGATGGAAATTTCTGCAGTAGACGTAGAAATTGATTTCCATGAATTAATGGACAAGGTAAATAAGAGCGGATACTCCCGAATCCCCGTCTACGAAGAAACTATAGACCATATAATAGGGATCCTCTATATCAAAGACTTACTCCCACACATTGACAAGGACGAAACTTTCGATTGGAAAACCTTGATTCGAAAAAGTTTCTTCGTCCCTGAAAATAAGAAAGCCGACACTTTACTTAAAGACTTTCAAAAAATGCGGGTGCACATGGCGATTGTCGTAGATGAATATGGCGGCACTTCTGGATTGGTTACCTTTGAAGATTTAATCGAAGAGATAATCGGTGAAATCAACGACGAATTCGACGATACGGATACATTGTTTTTTCAAGAACTTGATGCTGACACCTTTATTTTTGAAGGAAAGGTGTCCTTGCATGATTTTTGTAAAAAACTAGACCTGGACCCGCAACTTTTTGAAGAGGTAAAAGGAGAAAATGAATCACTTGGAGGACTTTTACTTGAACTCAACACAAAACTTCCAAAGAACGGTGCCAAAATACGGTACGAAAACTTTGAATTTACCATTCTTGCAGTGGATGCTCGCAAAATCAAAAAAGTGAAAGTTCACCTCTCTAACCCAGAGAAAGATAGCACATCTCCTTTTACAGATTAACTCATTTTTCAGTACTACCTCTTTTTTATTTGGTAGTTACGCCGACTTGGCAAAATAATATTGGGAGCTTTTGAACAAATGCCCCCATTTTTTTAAAAAAAAATTGATGAATTTAAATTCACCCTCAAAAAGAGAATAAATTAATCATTTTGAAAAAATCAAGTTCAAATCACAAGTCATTTGTTTAAAAAAGTGATCATTTCCCCAATTTTTTGATTTGATTTAAATTCAATTGGCATTTCGCTTTTTATAAAAAAGTTGATTTTTTTGAACATTTTGACATTTATGTGCTTTTTTCATTACGCATATTTTAAAGAAATAAGTAAATTTTGTACATTTTGAAAATTTTTGAACCTATTAAATCAATTAAGAATGCAGCAAGGGTTATATCGGCAGGAGTTTGAACACGATTCCTGTGGTATTGGAGCGGTAGTGGATCTCACGAATGAGCCTACTCACGAAACCATTAGTGGTGCTTTGTACATGTTGAGTAACATGGAACACCGTGGTGGACGCGGGTCTGATCCCAAAACGGGCGACGGAGCAGGTATATCTATACAAATCCCCCATCAGTTTCTTCAGGATGTTACTGCTCGTACGGAAATCCAATTACCTCCACCAGGAGAATTTGGACTTGGGATGACTTTTTTCCCGAACAACAAACAACTATATGCCAAAGCAAAAGCCCTTCTAAACGAACTAATTGACGAGCTGGACTTCGAATTGATTGGCTATCGAAAAGTTCCAGTGGACGAAACCATCCCTGGTTCAAGTGCCCTAGAAGTCATGCCTATCATTGAACAGGTATTTGTCCGACACAAAAATGGACTGCAAGGTCTTGACTTAGAACGTAAGTTATACGTGCTTCGAAATTACGCTAGCTCAACAATCAATGCGTCTATTCCAGGAGTAAATCAAGCCTTTTATTTTGCCAGCTTTAGTTCCCTCACCTTAGTATATAAGGGACAGCTCCGAACGGATCAGGTATTGCCTTTTTTCAAAGACCTACAAAACCCACGCATTGCATCTGCTTTTGCGATCGTTCACTCCCGCTTCTCGACCAACACTTTCCCAAATTGGAGGCTTGCTCAACCGTTTCGTTACCTCTCTCACAATGGGGAAATCAATACCATTCGTGGTAACCTGAATAAAATGAAATCCAAAGAGGCTTTGATGAAGTCCTCCTTGTTTACGCCGGAAGAGTTGGCCATGCTCATGCCAATCACCAATAAACTGAACTCTGATTCAGCCAACTTGGACGCTATGGTTGAGCTACTAACCTTAAGCGGAAGAAGTCTACCACATGCCATGATGATGTTGGTTCCTGAGGCTTGGCAGGACAATGAAGTGATGGATAAGGACAGAGCCGCCTTTTATAAATTCCACGCCTCTTTGGTGGAGCCCTGGGATGGTCCCGCCGCTCTTCTATTCACAGATGGTAAATCTGTGGGGGCTACCCTAGATCGCAATGGGCTTCGCCCACTCCGGTATTTCATTACGAAAGACCAACGTTTGATTCTATCTTCAGAAGCAGGAGCTCTTCCAATCCGAGAAGCAACGATCACTCAAAAAGGGCGAATTAGTCCGGGACGTATGCTTTGGGCAGACCTTGAAAAAGGGAAAGTCCTTGTGGATGAAGAAATAAAAGGTGAAATCTGTAGCCAACAACCTTACGAAAAATGGGTAAATGAACAGCGGACCAAATTACGACTAGTTCCTGCTCCGGAAGAACTGAGTTACCCGTACCTCACTGAAAAAATCCAAAAACAACAAACCATCTTTGGCTATACCTCTGAGGAACTGAAAATAGTTCTAAGTCCCCTTGGGAATGCAGGTCAAGAGGCAGTTGGGTCTATGGGCGCAGATACGCCGCTGGCGGTGCTTTCCAAACAAAGTCAGCATATCTCGAATTACTTCAAACAACTTTTTGCTCAAGTAAGCAATCCTCCCATTGACCCTATTCGTGAACGATTAGTTATGTCCCTATTTACTCGAATAGGAGAAGGACACAATATTTTGGAGGAAAGTCCACAGCACACCAAACAAATTCACATTTCCCAGCCTGTTTTATTAAATGAGGATTTGGAAAAAATCACGCGTTTGGAACACTTAGGTTACCGCTCCAAGCGCTTATTTGGTCATTTTATTGCAGACCATCAGCCAGGTAGACTCCTTGCTGCCTTAGATTTACTCTGCCAGCAAGCAGAGGACGCTATCCTCTTGGAAGGAAAGAATGTGTTGATCCTTTCCGACAGAGAAAGTAGTGACACGCTCGCTCCGATTCCTTCCCTATTGGCCATAGGAGCTGTACACCAGCACCTAGTCAAGAAAAAAATCCGTACGCGGGCAGGACTGGTCCTAGAATCAGCAGATATCCGTGAAGTACATCACTTTGCTACAGCCATTGGGTATGGGGTATCTGCCATCAACCCCTATTTAGCACTTGAATCGCTGGTTGAGCTTTTTAGAAAAGGGGATCTCCCAGGGGCAAAAGATGAAAAAACTGCGCTTAGTAATTACCAGAAAGGCATTGGAAAAGGGCTACTCAAAGTGCTTTCCAAAATGGGAATCTCCACACTACAATCGTACCAAGGTGCTCAGATTTTTGAGGCAATCGGCCTTGGACCTGAGGTGATGGACCGCTGTTTTAAAGGAACTGCTTCCCGAATAAGTGGAATTTCCTTTGATGAACTAGCAGAAGAAGTATTGATTCGCCACCGCGCTGCCTACCTCCCTCAAGAAGGCGTATTGGAGGCAGGAGGATTATACCAATGGAAAAGGAGAGGTGAAAAGCACTTGTTCAATCCCGAGACCATCCACCTACTTCAAAAATCTACCCGCTTAGGTGACTATGAGCTGTATAGAAAATTTGCTCAGAAAATTAACGAGCAACGTCAAGATGCAATGACCTTGAGAGGATTGTTTGAATTTAAAAAGCAAATCCCTGTATCACTTGATGAAGTAGAGCCTACAGAAAAAATCATGAAGCGCTTTGCTACTGGAGCTATGTCCTTTGGTTCCATCTCCCATGAAGCCCATACCACGCTGGCTATTGCGATGAACCGAATCGGTGCCAAAAGCAATTCTGGGGAAGGGGGAGAAGACGAAGTGCGCTACGAAAGAAAGGAAAATGGAGACTGGGAAAGATCTGCTATCAAACAAGTAGCCTCTGGGAGATTTGGTGTTACTTCCCATTACCTAACGCATGCTGCAGAACTTCAAATTAAAATGGCACAAGGAGCCAAACCGGGTGAAGGAGGACAGCTCCCTGGACATAAAGTTGATGACTGGATTGGACGAGTGCGACATGCAACTCCAGGTGTAGGATTAATTTCTCCACCTCCACACCACGACATCTATTCGATTGAAGATCTGGCGCAGCTGATTTACGATCTAAAAAACGCAAATCGAACAGCCCGCATTAATGTGAAGCTTGTATCTCAAGCAGGAGTAGGTACCGTAGCTGCTGGGGTGGCTAAAGCCATGGCGGATGTGATCTTGATCTCTGGTGCCGATGGTGGTACAGGCGCTTCCCCGCTCAGTTCTATTCGACATGCAGGACTTCCTTGGGAGCTAGGACTTGCAGAAGCACACCAGACCCTAGTCAAAAACAACCTAAGAAGTCGCGTAGTCCTTCAAACAGATGGACAATTGCGTACAGGGAGGGACCTGGCCATTGCTACACTCCTCGGAGCAGAGGAATGGGGAGTCGCTACTGGAGCTTTGGTAGCCGAAGGGTGCATCATGATGCGTAAATGCCATTTAAATACCTGTCCAGTAGGGATAGCAACACAAGACCCTGAGCTACGTAGGTTATTTACTGGAGATCCCGAACATGTAATCAATTACTTCAAGTTTATCGTTCAAGACTTACGTGAAATTATGGCTTCTCTTGGCTTCCGAACTATTGACGAGATGGTGGGGCAAAGTCAAGTATTGCAAGCCAGTACACATCTGAAGCATTGGAAATGGGACAAGCTTGACCTGTCTCCTATCTTCCATAAAGTAGAGGTCCCTAGCCATGTGGGAATCTTCAAGCAAATTGACCAAGAGGTTGCTCTGGAAGATGTTTTGGATCGTAAATTAATTGCCACAGCCACTCCCGCGCTCGAGCAAGCAATACAGGTCACTGGGCATTTTGAAATCAAAAATACAGATCGATCCGTTGGAGCGATGCTCTCCAATGAAATTTCAAAAATCTACGGCAGTGTAGGGCTTCCAGAGGACAGCATCCATTTCAAATTTATGGGTTCCGCGGGCCAAACCTTTGGTGGATTTTTAGCTAGAGGGGTAAATTTTGAATTGGAAGGGGAAGCCAACGACTACTTTGGCAAAGGTCTTTCAGGTGGAAGACTTATCGTCTATCCTAGTAGAAATGCGCGATTCCTAGCGGAAGAAAATATTCTCATTGGCAATGTTGCCTTCTACGGCGCAACCTCTGGGGAAGCATTTATCAACGGAAAAGGGGGGGAACGCTTCTGTGTACGAAATTCAGGGGTAAAAGCAGTCATCGAAGGAATAGGTGATCATGGATGCGAATACATGACTGGAGGATTGCTAATTAATCTCGGCGAAATTGGAAGAAATTTTGCGGCAGGAATGAGTGGAGGAATTGCCTATATTCTCCAAGACTATCATACGGAAATCAACCCCGAATTGGTGGACATCGACCCCTTGGAGGAACAAGATTATGACTTGCTCTCAAGTTACCTCAAACGACACTATGCCTTGACAAAAAGTGCCTTAGCAAAGCAGTTTATAGATAACTGGGAACAAGCAAAAGCCAGGTTTATCAAAGTTATTCCAAGAGACTACAAGGCGGTTCTCGCAAAAAAATTACTACAACACGAAAAAACAGTTGCTTAAAATGGGTACAAAAGACGGATTCTTACACTTCAGCAGAGAAACTCCAACGAGCAGGGACCCTAAAGAACGCCTAGGAGACTACCAGGAGATCTATACTCCATTTTCAGACAAGCAATTGCATAATCAAGCTGCTCGTTGCATGGACTGTGGGGTTCCCTTTTGCCATCACGGCTGTCCCCTTGGAAATGTGATTCCTGAATTTAATGAAGCGGTTTTTGAGAACAATTGGGCCCAAGCCATCCGCATCTTGAAGAGCACCAATAACTTTCCGGAGTTTACAGGTAGGATTTGTCCTGCCCCTTGTGAAGCGAGTTGCGTTTTAGGGATCAACAAAGACCCTGTTACCATTGAATTAATTGAAAAAAATATTGCTGAAAAAGCATATGAACTTGGTCTCATTACCCCTAATCCTCCAAAAAAACGTACGGGAAAACGTATAGCGGTAATTGGCTCAGGACCTGCAGGCTTGGCCACGTCAGATCAATTAAATCAAGCAGGTCATGAGGTAACTTTATTTGAAAAAAATACTAAAATCGGTGGACTTCTCCGATACGGTATTCCGGATTTCAAATTGGAAAAATGGGTAATTGACCGGAGAATTACCTTGATGGAAGAAGAAGGTGTCCGTTTTAGCCCTCAAACAGAAATAGGAATAAACATCCAAGCAGCAGAGATTTTAAAAGAGTATGATGCAGTAGTCTTGACTATTGGAGCCCAACAACCACGGGCCTTAAACATTCCAGGAAGCAGCTTAAAAGGGGTTCATTTTGCCATGGATTTTCTTGGAAAGCAAAACCAGGTGATTGGTGGAGAAGCAGCAACAAACCCCATCTCAGCAAAAGGAAAGAAGGTTTTAGTGATTGGGGGTGGAGATACTGGAAGTGATTGTATCGGCACTTCAAGAAGACATGGTGCTTCGCAAGTAACCCAGTTGGAATTACTCCCTAAACCTCCAATAAAGCGTACTACCACAAATCCTTGGCCAGAATGGCCCATGACCCTACGCACTTCAAGTTCGCATGAAGAAGGTGCGGAACGTTTATTTGCCGTATTGACAAAAGAATTTGTTGGCAACGAACAAGGGGAACTAACGGGGATGGTACTTGTAGATATTGAATGGAAAGAGACGGGGGGTCGAATGACTTATGAAGTAATTGAGGGAACCGAACGCACACTTCCATGCGATCTAGCCTTTCTTGCAATCGGCTACGTTGGTCCAGGACAACAAAACCTGTTGTCTGATTTTGGAGTAGAATTACTTGAAAATCAACTCCCAAAATCTAAAAATTATGTTAGTACCAACCCAAAGGTGTTTCTTGCTGGAGATATGAGAAGGGGTCAATCTTTGGTTGTATGGGCTATCTCTGAAGGCCGAGAGGCTGCAGTAATGGTTGACGAGTATTTGATGGGCTCCTCCTCCCTTCCTCGAAAAGATGCCTCCTTGTACGAAGTTGAAGAACAACGAGAATCATTATAAAACTTAGATAAATTAAAAAAAGGGCCAGAAAAAACTGGCCCTTTTTTTAGTGTGCTCTTCTGGACCTCGGTCCCCTACCTCTAGGGTGGTCCCCAGAAGAAGTGTGTTTTTCTCTAGGACCCATGACTGCTTTTCGTTTTTCCAAAATTTGTTTTTGCTCTTCGGTAAGAATTGCGTCCATTTTTTGTTTTTGTCCCTTTCGAAACTCCTTCAAAACCTCCAACTCTGTTTCCCTTTTTTTCAAAAGTTCTTCTTGATGAGTTGCATTTTCAAGCATGAGTTGTTCTACCTGCTTTTTTTGTTCATCAGTCAACTTGAGTTCTTCTGCCATTCGTTGAATCATTAGCTGAGGGTGCTCAGCCGGACTCCGATGTGAAAAATTCCTGTGTTGCTGCGCGGCAAGTCCGAAATTCATACCGATCAATACGGCTACTCCTAAAATCCATTTTTTCATGATATAATTGGTTTGTTTCAAAAATTAGACTCCAGCTTAGGGAATAGGTTTAATTCAACCCTACATCTCATTTTAAATTAATAACCTGATTCCCCACGGGCATGACAGTGGCTCCATAGGAATACCAACCCCTATGGAAAATCGACCATAGCTCATTAAAATGAACTTCAAACCTTATTTTCATTTGGCTACTAGTAAAATTGCGGATAGTTAAATTGAGTAGTTTTTCCTCCTAGAATACACTCAACTTTAAAAATTTGCACTTTATCCAAGAAAAGAAAATGCTATTTTTGTAATCTATAAACAGCAACTCCATGGGAAGAGCATTTGAATTCCGAAAAGAAAGAAAGTTCAAGCGTTGGGACAAAATGTCCAAGGTTTTTACACGATTAGGGAAAGAAATCGTGATGGCCGTAAAGGCCGGAGGCCCCGATCCTTCCAGTAATGCCAAGCTTCGAACGGTGATTCAAAATGCCAAAGGTGCTCAAATGCCGAAGGATCGAATTGAAGGTGCCATCAAACGTGCTTCCAATAAGGATGAAAAAGATTACGAAGAAGTAGTTTACGAGGGATATGGTCCCTTTGGCGTTCCTTTCATCGTAGAAACCTCCACTGATAATACCAACCGCACTGTGGCTAATGTACGCTCCTATTTTTCGAAAGCTGGTGGTTCGTTAGGCACTTCAGGATCGGTAAGCTTTATGTTTGAGCGAAAAGCGGTATTCCGCTTTGCCAAAGCATCGTTCGATCTGGAAGAACTCGAATTGGAATTGATTGATTTTGGACTTACTGAAATTGCAGAAAACGAGGGTGAAATTTTTGCTTACACTGAATTCGAAGATTTTGGATTGATGCAGAAGGCATTGGAAGACCGCAATATCGAGGTTATTTCAGCAGATTTCCAGCGCTTCCCTACCACCCTTACGGAATTGACTGAAGAGCAGGAAGAACTCATCAATAAACTTATTGATCGCTTGGAAGAGGATGACGATGTCAACCAGGTATTTACCAACATGGCTTAAGTGTTGACCAAAAAGGCAGACCCCCAGAGCACTTCCACACGAGTCGTCGTGGGCAGCAAAAACCCAGTAAAAGTTGGCTGTACCCGAGAGGCATTTTTTAAAGCCTTTGGAGGGGAGTGGGAGGTAGAAGGGGTGGACGCTCATTCTGACATTCCTGCCCAACCACGCTCTGATTCAGAAACACTTCTCGGTGCCAGAAATCGAGCTACCCATGCTAAAAACTTGTTACCAGAAGCAGACTTCTGGGTAGGCATAGAAGGAGGGGTAGACGAGGACCCGGTAGGGATGTATGTTTTTGCCTGGATCTATGTAATGCACCATTCAGGCAAATGTAGCCAATCCAAGACTGGAACTTTTTATTTACCTCCTCCCGTAGTGGCGCTGATTCAAGAAGGTGTAGAATTGGGACATGCAGATGACCTCATCTTTCAAGCTCAAAACTCCAAGCAAAAAGGTGGTTCAGTTGGTCTACTTACCCAAGGGCTGGTTACTAGAGAAACCTATTACCAACAAGCGATGGTATTGGCATTGATCCCTTTTCTAAATGAAACCTTGTATCCCAATCACTAAATCAATCTTGACCGAACCAACACAAGATCTGGATTCGGAAAGATTGGGTATTTCTGAACTTAGTTTTTAAGGTTAGCTAAAAATTGCTTCAAAGCAATTTGCCAATTCGGATGAGCATCCCAGGTAGGGCCGAGATAAAGCTCTTCACGGACCAAAAATCGGATATAGTATTTCACTACTGTTCTATTTCCCTCCTCACCAGTAAGTGGTTCAAGCCCCATACTTTTCATCAAGTCAGCCTGTCGACCTTCTACTTTGACCAGAACAAATTGAATCTGCTCGGCAAGCAATTGTGCATTACTTTTTGCTGCAGTCAGCCAAGCAACTTGGTGAGGATAGGCACTCGAAAAAATTCCTTCTAAAAATTCCTTTTTCGCACTTTGTTCGACCAACAAACTTTCCTCAGATTTACCAAATGTTTGGTAGCGGTAGGCTTGAATAGGGTCATTGCCTGCAAATGTTCCTTCTAGCGGAATGCCCAACCGAAAAACTTCTAAGTTTAAAGGGTTTCGAGAAATAAACTTTTGACTTCCTGGGTTAGCTCCTTGAGTGAGCAGAACAGGAAATTCTGCTACCTCTGAAACTAATAAATTTTGAGTATCGGTCATGGCCCCATATGTGGCAAATTGCTGGCCTACGGATTTCCAATCAATCCCTGATACCCCAAGAAGGTTTTCTTCAGCAATGAGTTTTGCGTCCTCCGAAAATTTTCCGACATGGATACTAGTTTGTGCTTTTTGACGGGTGATTAGAATTACGTTTTGAACCTGACGCTGCAAAAAAGCTTTGGCATAAACTCCCTGTTGCTCAGCAGACAAGGCCACCTGTTCCAGCTCATAGTAGGCTATGGGATCCCCACCGGCTCCTACCAAATACGGGTGGATACTATCTGAAAGTGACTGCCAAGTCATCGAGGGGATAGCACTAGGATCATTAGAAACGAGTACCACAGACTTTCCTTGGAAAAAAGTAGCAGGCAGCGTTCCCTGGGCTTTCGCGAAGAGTGATAAAGCAACAAACAAAAGAAGACTACAGATATATTTCATAAAATAACTGAGGTATTGATCTGAAGCACTGTATTTTTACAGCAGCATTACACCTTTTTATTGATTCCATGCATTCCCTACAACGCAAATTAGGCACAATAATTTTAGTTCTTGCCGCTTATGTTGGCTCATTTGCCCAAGAAATTGATGGAAACAAACTCCTTCGCCATTTGGAATACTTGTCTTCTGATACCCTTGAAGGGAGAAAACCTTTGAGTAAAGGTAGTATTATGGCTCAAAATTACCTTCTAATGGAGCTCAGCTCCTTGCCCCTAGTAGCCCCGCTCTATCCTGATTTTATTCAACCCTTTTCCTTTGAAGATCGCAGATCCAAAAAAATGGTGTTCGATGCACGCAATATTGTGGCCTTTATTCCTGGATCTACCTCAAAAAAAGTTATTGTGGTCACCGCACATTACGATCATGTAGGGATTGGTAGGCCTGATTCATCAGGAGATTCTATTTACAATGGTGCAGATGACAATGCTTCAGGAACTGCCGCCTTGTTGGAACTGGCAGCCTATTTTTCAAAAAATCGACCTCAACATGGGATGCTATTTGCCGCCTTGGATGCAGAAGAAATGGGTCTTCAAGGGGCAAAAGCCTTGGTCAATGATTTTCCATATCCCCTGGAACAAATCGTGTTGAATGTAAATATGGATATGCTCTCAAGGAGTGAGGCCAAGGAAGTCTTTGTATCTGGCACCCATTATTATCCTGAGTTTAAGTCCATTCTTGAAAAAATTCCACTAGGAACAGGTTCAACTCTTCGCTTTGGCCACGACATTCCAGGCACAGGGGCAGAAGATTGGACCAGATCTTCAGATCATGGGGCCTTTTTTGAGAAAAAAGTTCCGCATTTGTATTTTGGAGTGGAAGACCATGTAGACTACCACCAACCGAGTGATTCCTTTGAAAAAATACATCCTGAATTTTACAAATCCACGGTGGAGTTAATCTTGAAATCTTTGCTTGCATTGGATCATCAACTCCTCAAAAAATAGTAAACTTACAAGCTCAACTTCGTTGGGCTAATACTCTTTACGCTCTTGGCAAAAAATGACTTTATCACCCGCCTCCTCATATTTAGATTGAGGCACATGAGTAATCAGACTTTTATCCTGATTCTCAGCGGATGTATTGGTATATTTTCAGGAATTGCTGCCGTCCTTCTGAAAACAGGGGTACATACGATTCAAAATTTTTTAACAGAAGATTTTTATCCTTCGTATGCCAATTTTATGTACATCCTTTATCCTTTAATTGGCATCACAACTGCCTTTTTGCTTGGAAAATACGTATTAAAGGACTTCGGGGGCCATGGAATTCCAGATGTGCTGTTTTCAATTTCCAAAAAATCAAGCCTCCTTCCTCGGGTAAAAATCTTTAGTCGAGTGCTTACCTCCTCCTTCACGGTAGGTTTTGGCGGCTCTGTAGGGCTAGAGGCTCCTATGGTCATGACAGGGTCAGCAATTGGTTCGAACGTGGGGGCGTTGATGCATTTAAATGCTAAAAAAAGAACCTTACTTATTGGTTGTGGAGCTGCAGGAGCCATTTCTGCAATTTTTGGAGCCCCTATCGGGGCAGTAATATTTGCTATTGAAGTAATATTGATGGAAATAAGTACCGCAAGCTTTATTCCGTTGCTTATCGCCTCTGTGACTGGTTCACTTACTTCCATGCTGCTAATTGGGGAAGATTCATTATTCAACTTCTATTTAAAGGATAGTTTTCAGGCAGCCCATATGCCCTATTACTTACTTTTAGGTATTATTTCAGGGCTGGTATCACTTTACTTCAGTAAAATGGTGGTGGCAACAGAGCGACTGATGGGAGCTCTAGGAAGTCATTGGATGCGGATTACCTACGGTGGAGCTTTTTTAGGATTTATGGTATTTTTGTTTCCTCCTATCTATGGGGAGGGATACCAAACATTGAATGTATTAATTGATGGAAATGCCACTGAAGTTCTAGAGAAAAGTCTCTTTTTCTCTAGTTTGGGAGAAACTAAAACCCTTCTATTATTCCTAATCGGGATTATTTTATTGAAACCAATTGCTTCAGCAATCACTATTGGAGCTGGAGGGAGTGGGGGAATTTTTGCGCCTTCCCTTTTTGTAGGTGGTATTACCGGCTTTGTCTTTGCTTATTCCAAAAATTTACTAGGAATTCACTTAGACCTACCAATCGCACATTTTGTATTAGTGGCCATGTGTGGAGTAATGGCTGGGGTCCAGCATTCACCACTATCTGCAATATTCTTAATTGCAGAAATCACTGGGGGTTACGAACTATTTGTTCCACTCATGTTTGTCTCAGCCATCTCTTTCATCACAAAAACCTATTTTCAGAAACACAGCGTCTACACTTTACAGCTAAAAGCACAAGGCAAATACCTACCAGAAACCCAAGATGAAGAGTTGTTGGATAACATTTCGATCACTCAAGTCATTGAAAAGGATTTACTACCAATCCATCCAGATGCCCAGCTTACCGATTTAATTGAGCTAGTCAAA
>JALRIY010000029.1:4989-15845 GCA_023255285.1 Algoriphagus sp. | reverse complement strand
ATGTTGATTGGCAGAAGAAACAAATCCACGCTCAGGATTCAGTGTATTTGGGTTATGTTCGAAGGGAATATACCCTTGCCATTCCATCCTAGGGTCAGCACCATTCATAAAAAACTTTCCTTGCTCCTTCCACTTTAATGGAAATTTACCTTGAATTCGCATAGCAATATCTCCAGTTTTGGAAGCAAAAACAAAGTTTTGAGCCGGTGCGGCATAGGTCATTAGTGCCTCGGTATAGGCTGAGTGATTTTTCGCCTTATTCAGCTGGAGAAATGTTTTTTGTTCATTAGAATTTCCTTGATGTACAATCCAACGAAGTGCAAAATTCACGTCCTGACGATCTGATTTAAATGTTTTATCGTATACAACAGGCCCATAGTGGGTATATACCACGGTATCTAGGTAAGTCTCTTGCCCTTTTATCTTAATTTCCTCAATCCTAAACTCGGCATTTCTCCATTCCTGACCGTATTTGTAAGCTTTTCTCGATGCGTCTTTAAAAGTTATCTTAAACCAATCTCGGGTATCTTTTGTAGCATTGGTCACTCCCCACGCGATGTCCTGATTGAAACCAGAAATCACACCTAACGCTCCTGGAAGAGTAGCCCCTTTTACAGTATGCTCTGGGGTGCTCAACTGCATGGAATACCATAGTGAGGGTAAATTCAAACTTAAATGGGGATCGTTGGCAAGAATTGGATATCCATTTTTGGTTTTTTTGCCACTTACCGCCCAGTTGTTGGACCCTGTCCCTTCAATGGGTTGTGTCAATGCCTCCAATTGGAGCGACTCTTCCGGGTAGTTTAAACTATCTGGTTTGGGAGGAAATAAAGATTGAAACTCCCAGATTCTCTCCTTTTCAATCACTGGGTCATTTTCCTTGGGGAATTCTGGGTACAATCGGTCCAATTTAGCCTTACCCAAGATTTTTTTCAAGTTGCTGTATTCTAAATCACGGTCGCCCACCAGCATATCAGACATATACTTGAGAAGGAGTAGTGATTTGTAGGCAGACCAGGCCTCTGGCTTGTAGTTTAAAATCTTGTATTCAATAGGTAATCTTGCATCCGACAATTGACGAATGTATTGATTGACTCCATCGGCATAAGCTTCCACCAAAGCCAAGGTGGCAGGATCTTCCTTCTTCAAGTAGTCAATTCCCAATTCTGCACCATAAGCAAGGCCTTTTCTTCGAGTCATTCGATCCAATTCCAATGCCATTGGTCCTACCAACTCAGCAAGTCTACCTGCAGCTGCACGAGTTTGAAATTCCATCTGCCAAAGTCGGTGCTTTGCGGTAATGTACCCTTGTGCTCGGTAGAGGTCCATCTCATTTTCCGCATAAAGATGCGGAATTAATTGTTCGTCATAGACCACTTCCACAGGTGCCTCTAGGTTTTCTAACGACAGCACTTCCTCAGCAAGTTGATCTTCTGAGTAGGAATTTTGCCAGAAGCCCTGGTTGGGATCCAACAAAAATGCAAGTGGGGGAAGCTGCCCGATGGAATTTGCCCCTCCTATCGCCAAAACACAGGTAAGGAGAAGGACACTTAAAAAAGAAAGGATTTTCATAGCCAACTCATGGGGTGGTAAGCATTTTTAATCATTTATTACTTCGGAAACTTAAGGATTTTAGAAATTAAAAAAAATCCCCAACTCGAGAGCTAGGGATTTTCAAGAACTATTGAATCGCAACAGGTAATTTTAATTTTTCCCAACGGATGACTAAACCTGGACTCTCCACCTCCATAGACAAGGCCTCTTGACTGGTTTCTTCCCATTGAGGCTGAACCTCTACCCGAAGGACATCGTTTTTTTCGTTGTATTGGAAATGGCCATGCTCTAAATTCCAATCTGAATTAAATACCACCGTCCACGTGGTATTCTCTTTAGGGATAGTAAATATGGAGTATTTGCCTGGTGCAAGTAGTTGCCCTTCCACAAGTACTTCTTCGGATAAATCAATAAAGGATGCCTCGTTTGCTCCTGTCCTCCACACGACATTGTATGGCACTAAATCTCCCCACAGGGTTCTACCTTTCACAGATGGAGAGCCGTATTGCACTTTTACTGTTTTATCTCCTACCTGTCCAACTTTAGTTACCAGTGGGCTGGGACGATTTTCTGTTGTCTTTTCCTCCAATTCAAATGCTGAATCAGAGGAATTCGTTGCTTCAGATTTAGGCTGACAAGCCCCCACTAAAAAGAGCATTCCAACCAAGAATAAACTAACGTATTGGTTTTTCATAAATAAAAAGGATAAGACAATTGACTAGATAAAATTAATAGAAAGGATTAAAAATAATAGGGATAATACGAACCTTTCCGACAATAGTTCCATTTTCAATTCTTTCTGCTTACCGACAGCTGATTAAATGAATTGCTTAGCAGTAGTGAATCGAACGGTTTTTATGATTTTGATGAAATTGCGGATAATCAAATTATTTTTCAATTAAAGTATTTCGTAACTAACTTGCTTCAGCAATGAAATTGACTGAATTTTTCTCATTTTTGAAGTTCAATCCACTGCATCCCCATTTGTTCTAGTGTCATGAAGTTTATCACAGGGCTTATTTTTTGTTTCAGCCTACTTGCTTTTTCAAGTGTCTTTATTTCCCCGGAAGTATTTCCATATGCAGGATTAATTCCTTTTTTAATCCCTATTGCATTGGTAGCAAATCTGTTTCTATTTTTTGTATTGGCCCTTGCATGGAGAAGATTGGCATTTATTCCACTTATTGGATTAGCAATTGGAATAAATTTTTTGTTTCAAACCTTTCAATTTCATCCTAAAAACGAAGGGGTATCTGGATTAAAAGTGCTCAGCTACAATGCACATCTATTTAATTACAAAAACCCACCCTTGGGAGGAAATGAACCAAATATTTTTTCTTGGCTAAAAGACCATCCCTCAGAAATCAAAGTTATTCAGGAATTCTACCAAGATTTTACCATCTCCCAAAAAAATGCGTTGAAGTTTTTGAGCAACGAAGGGGAGTTCGACTACTTTTACCACCCACTAAGAGGGGAAAAAAAGAAAAGATCTTATGGTTTGGCCATCTTTTCCAAATACCCAATAGTTAACGAAGGGGTTGTTTTTGATGAGGAAAATAAAAATGGAGCCATTTTTGCAGACATTGAGATTGGAAAAGATACTGTACGAGTCTACAATGTTCACCTCGCCTCCATGTCAATAGAAGCCGAGGCATTTGACAATTATGACAGTGCCAAATTAGTCTACAAACAAACTCTCTCCAAACTCAATCAAGGAAGTCTAAAAAGGGCACAGCAAGTTAATATCTTACTCGAACATGTAAACAATAGTTCCTACCCAATCGTACTAATGGGAGATTTAAATGAATTGCCCTACTCAAATGCCTATTATCGACTTAGTAAATCATTAAACAATTCATTTGAATTAGCAGGGCGAGGCTTTGGTTTCACCTTTAATCGAATCCTTTTTTTTCTGCGAATAGATCACATTTTTACTTCTCCTTCGATTCTTCCATTACAATTTAAAACACACAGAGAAGTAGACTATTCAGACCACTACCCTGTCTCTGCCACACTTTCTTGGTCAGGTTTTTTACCGAATTGAACTAACTCTACTTTATCCAGCCTTCCCTTAGATTTTACATGGAAGGATCCTTTTTGACTTATTTTTTTTACCCGATGGATTCTGGAGAGCTAGTAAAAAAAAGCCCAATTACTTACCTTGCACACAAGTTTAAATTCAAGCAACCATGCAACAGTACCACGATTTGATGCGGCGCATTCTTTCTGATGGGGTCAAAAAAACGGACCGAACAGGAACAGGGACCATAAGTGTTTTTGGACACCAAATGCGATTTAATTTAGCGGAAGGTTTTCCTGTGGTAACTACCAAAAAATTACACCTTCGCTCTATTATCATCGAATTACTTTGGTTTTTGAAAGGCGAGTCCAATATTAAGTGGTTGAAAGAAAACGGTTGTTCTATTTGGGACGAATGGGCAGATGAAAATGGAGATCTTGGTCCCGTATATGGCTACCAATGGAGACATTGGCCCGATGGTAAAGGGGGGGAAATAGATCAAATCAAAAGTTTGATCCACCAGATTAAAACCAAACCCGATAGCCGAAGGCACTTAGTGAGCGCTTGGAATGTGGCCAATGTGGATGAAATGGCACTCCCTCCTTGCCATACACTTTTCCAGTTTTATGTCGCAGAGGGTAAACTTTCCTGTCAACTCTATCAGCGAAGCGCAGATGTATTTCTTGGAGTTCCATTCAACATTGCCTCTTATGCCCTATTTACCATGATGGTGGCACAAGTTTGCGATCTGGAACCAGGAGAGTTTGTACACACCTTTGGAGATGCCCATTTGTATTTAAATCATTTGGAGCAAACTGAATTGCAATTGAGCAGAGAATGCAGGCCCCTACCCACCATGAAGATTAATCCTGCAGTAAAAGACATATTTGCCTTTACCTACGAAGACTTTGAATTACTCAACTACGATCCACATCCACACATTAAAGCTCCCGTAGCCATTTAAATCAACCTACTGATTCCTCTTCCAATTTGATTGGGATACTTAAAAAAGCGCCTCTAGAATTTCTTGAGGCGCTTTTTAGTGAATCCTACACGCTTGTATCAGTTGCTCAACTCGTACTTGAGTGTCCTTCCTTTTTCTATTGCCGGCAAGCCTTCTGTCATCCAAAGTGGTGCAGGAGCACCTTTTAAGTAATGATCAAAGAACTGACTCAATCGAATAGAAAGGTCTTTGGAATTTTTCCGCTGAACCAAATTGTGATCTTCTCCATTGTATTGTAGTAGCCAAGCAGGCTTATTAAGTCGCTTTAGGCCCATAAACATTTCAATCCCTTGGTACCAGGGTACTGCTCCATCTGCATCATTGTGCATAATCAGTACAGGGGTCTTTACGCGATCCAAGGTAAATAAAGGAGAATTTTCAAGGTAATACAAAGGCTTTTCCCAAAGTGTTCCACCAATTCGAGACTGTGTTTGCTCGTATTGAAACATTCGGCTCATGCCCGTTCCCCATCGAATACCCCCGTAGGCTGAAGTCATATTTACCACAGGTGCACCAGCGCCTGCTGCTTTGAAAAGATTCGTTCTAGTAATTAAATACGCTACTTGATAGCCACCCCAACTTTGTCCTTGAATAGCCATATTTTCAGCATCTACTCCTCCTTGAGCAAGTACCGCCTGTACTCCGGGCAAAATACAATCGTATGCACTTGGTCCTGGAAGACCTAAATCGTATTTGATGTCTGGTACAAATACCACGTAATCGTTGCTGACAAAATAGGGAATATTGATCGTAGACCTGCTTGGCGCAGGGGCACGGTAATTGTGTAAGGTTTCGCTATTTCGTTCGTAGAAATATACCATCATCGGGAATTTCTTTACTCCATCAAATCCCTCCGGAGTAAACAAAAGTCCTTGCAAAGGGGTCCCATCTTGAGTCAAATAAGATACTAATTTGACATCCCCCCATTTGATATTGGCTTGCTGAGGATTTAAAGAGGACGCTTTTAGCAAGGAAGAGAAACTTAAATCTCCTAGGTAGAGGTCTGGGTTTTCTTGGTAGGTAGATCTTCTTACAAGGATCTGGTTGGTATTTTCTGCTTTTTTTAGACCTACATAGCGGTGATCTGTAAGCAATAGCTGCTTGGGAAGTTTCTTTCCTAGGTAGTCTCCAACATAATATCCACTCTGCATCTTAAGTTCTTCAAATGCTGAGAGAATAAGCACTTCTTTGGGATCAATGGACTCCTCATCCAACTTCAAGCGTTCTCTTCGGAAGATTATTTTATTTTTCCTTCCTTCCCCTAAGGTAATGTTCTGTGCACTTTCTGGGTGACGAGGATCAATCTTCCACAAATCATACCGGTCATTTACTAGAAAAGCCTCATCTCCTGCCAGCCAGCCGGCAGCACCATAACTGCTCGGAAGCGAAGGGGAGTCGTGCAACTCCTCGTAAAAAGCTACTGGCAAATTTTTAGTTAAACTAATTTTTGCTTTTGACTTTAGATCAAATGCCACCCAAGCACTATCTCTTCCATCGTACCAGTACACATAATTAGAGGCAGGTGAAATTCTTGGAGATCCGGATGCATTCTTCTCGATAAGTTGTTTCGAGCCCGTAACCAAATCAATGAGATACAAATCTCTTCCCAATTGAATGTCCCAGCTGTAACTCCTTCTATATGGTGCATCGGTCCAAGCCAGCACCTTATCTTTGATAATCTTACTTTCCAATTGCACCTCATCAACTTCAGGAGTACCCAATTGAAAAACCATTAAATCATTCATAGAAAGAACAGCTAAATAACTTTTTTTCTCTTCCTGCGACCTTTTCTTTAATTGCATTGGTTGAATTTCCGCATCCTGCCAGCCCCAAATATCTAGACTTACTCTTTGCTCATCCAGTAATGTACTGTCATTTTCATATGCGAAATCTTGGTATTCCTGGGCTACCCCAAAAAATAAGCGAGACTCATCCTCCGAAAAACGGAGCAAAGCGTCTGGACTTATTCGACTATTTTCGAGTTTAAGTTCAGATTTATCGATTTCAACAGCCATGGTCTGCTTCTTGATATCGTATACCAACAGTTTGTGACTAGGCTTTTTAGCTTTTAGGGAATCGTCACTAATTACAAAGGATAAATAGGCAGACTGAGGAGAAAATGCCATTCGAGTGTAGGTAGTCATCTTTTCATGGACCAAACGCTGTTCCCCTGATGCCAATTCAAGCACGTATAGGGCTGCATTATCTTCCTTTTCTTCTTCTGCAAGCAGGTAGTATAAATAGTCACCATTGGGCGAAAAGCTATATGATTTCACACGGTTGATCTCCCAAGCCAATTTCCCATCCAGAGACCTAACTAACAGTTTAGTCCCTTCTGTTTTCTTGGGTTTTTCTTCCTTTTTGGTCGAATCCACTCCAGAAATACCTTTTAGATTTTCCTTTGTAGCAAGCTCTTTTTCAAAGTGAATTGCTACCCAACTTCCTTTTTCAGTAGGGGTGGCAAAGGACTTCACTCGTGCAAGCTTCTCTAAATTACCTGAAGCCAAATTCAGAAGAAAGAGGCTGTCCTTTGGGAGTTCGTCGCCTTTTTTCTTTTTTAACTTTAGAGCATGAATAGAGTCCTTTTGAGCAACTATCCTCCCTAAGGCAAAGGTGTCATCTGCCGTAAAAACCAACCCCGTACCTCGAGGGATACTTATTTTTTGATTAGGAGATTTGAAAGGAAAGATTTCTACCCGGCCATCCCCATCTTGAGGGGAAATTTGGTAACCTACAAATTTTCCGTTTTTAGTAATTTTCTCGGCAGATAAACTTTCCCAGCTATCGTAATCTGCATGGGTTAGTGATCGTTTTTGCTGTGCCAAAGCAGATTGGGAGAAAAGCAAAATAGCCACGGCCCATCCAAAAGCACTTAAAATAATTCGCATACTGAAGATTTAATTGGTTAGCGTAAATTCTTTTTCAATAAGTCCACCACGGGTAGACGAAAGCCTAATTTTTCCTTTAATTGGGGCATCACCTTTGACTTTTACCACAAAAGTGGCCGTCTTTTTCTCCCCAACTCCAGTGTATCCCGCATAGATGGTTTTATCGTATAGACTTGGAGTAACAATGCGCACAGGAGCCTCTAGATCCCCTTTTAACAATTCCTTATCGAAATCCAAAGACACCCGATCTTCTTGTACAATTTTGACTAGTTTCGCTTGTTCCAAAGCAACAGGCAGCTTACCTGTATTGGTCCATGTAAGACTCACCTGGAATTCTCCGGCACCTATTTTTTTCACATTTATCTCATTTATAGATAATTGTGGTAACCTCTTAGCCATGGCCAGGTTGAAAAGTGCTTGTTTTTTGGCCCAGCCCTCTAACTGCCAAGGAGGACCATTTTGACCAAAGAATTTAGGATGGAAACCTCCTAATTCTACCTCACCCAATACCGGGTGTAAAAAAGGAGTCCAAACCTTAAACCCTTTGCTTCCATTCGCCTCGTCATCCCACATCAAACCATCGTAGTCGTCGTAGATTCCATTTTCGTCATAATCTTTCATGGCTCCATTGTTCCACAATTCGTCCCCATACCAGATACTGCCGTAATAAAAATAGCCAAAGTCTGGGCCATGGCCGAATAATGGTTCTGGCTTGAGTGGGTCACCTGTCATGGAGTTGACTTTGTATCGAGTCGCATAGGTTTCATACACGTCTCCAGCCCAAGGATAGGCTGTGAAGGAAAGTCCTAACTGGTCCATTTCCTTATAAATTGCCAAATCTTGAGGATACATACGTTCCTCACTTTTTGAAGTGGAAGGTGGACGTAAGTGCATTGGGACGCGTGTATCCATGGAATTCACCACTGAAATATTGGGATGGCTCATCATCCACAAAACTGTGGCCCTTGACTCTACCTCACTGAGAGGATACTCACCAGCACCAAACTGCGTATACCCTCTCCCTGTTAAATCTCCGCCCGTATTTGGCCTCCAGTTTTCAGGGTAATTTCGGTGTAAATCCAATCCACCGATTCCATCTTCATTGTATTGACCATCACCATCGTTGTCAATCCCTTCACTGTAAATCAAATATTCTCCATGACCCGGAAATGTCCGCTTCATGAGTCTCCCCTTAGGGTCGCGAGGATCTAGAATAAAGTTTGCTTTTTCTTTTTCTTCCGGAGTAACTGCCTTTTTACGCATTTGATACAAAATACCATCTCCATCCAAATCCTCTTCAGGATCTTCATCTATTAATCCATCACGATCCGTATCGTGAGGCTTCACTGTACTTCGATTTCGCTGTGCCGAAAACAAGTACAAGTTGGATCCATCAGGATTGTTCTGAGGACGCAGGTAAATCACCTTTGTATCCAATAAATCAGTGATTTCAGGGTCTTTGCCGTAATTTTCAAGTAAATGCTGTGTTAGCCATAAAATGGACTCACTCGAGGTGATTTCCCCTGAGTGGCGCCCACCTTCAAAATAGGCAGCAGGCTTGTCCGTATCCTTGCCCGTAAGCTTATTTGTGAGCGTCATTTGATAAATAGGACGGCCCTCAAAAGATTCTGAGATTACATACAAATCAACCAATTCAGGAAACTGCTGGGCCCAGGTCTCGTACCAGTGGTACATCACATCTACCGTGTGATACTTTGTAAAATCAAGGGTGGTACCTGGACGGTATTCCACTTCTGGGAATTCGTGTTTTTTAAAAAAAGAACTTCCATGTCGCTCACCTGAAACAAGGTAATGTTTACTTTTTTCGTTTTTTTCAGGAAATATAGCAGCTGATTTGAATGGCCTAACTTGGCCATTTGAAATCGATGCGAATAAACTAAGGATCAGAACAAGAAAATATTTTTTCATAAGTAACAGTGTTGATTCACTAAAAATAGGGAAGCCTTCCTGAAAATTATTGCCGCTCAAAAAAATAAAGCCCGCTTTTTTCCAAAAAACAAAAAGGTCTTGCCAAAGACAAGACCCTTTTCAGAATATAAACCCAAATATAACTTTAGAGATTAAAAGTTCTTTTTTTATCAATTCTTTGGTTTAAGACTACACAACACATGAAATATAATTTTTTAAATCAAAAATCAAAATTTTCAATGGTACAAAGAAGCGAACTCCAAAGGAAATGCATTTTTAATAAAATTGCAAATTGAAAAAAAAATTTTGTAATATTTTAAACAATCTATAATTTCAAGCATCCTTTATTAAAAATCATCTAAATCAGCAACCAAAAAATGGATAAAATTTTAGATATCGATAATGTTGACCTAAAGATTATCTCTTTACTCAACGAAGATGCCAAGACCCCATACACTGAAATAGCAAAAAAAGTATTCGTTTCTTCTGGAACTGTCCACGTACGAATGAAGAAACTAGAGGACATGGGAGTCGTAAAAAGTGCCACTTTAACCATTGATTTTTCCAAATTAGGCTACGACATCTCTGCTTTTTTAGGCATTTATCTAGAGAAAAGTTCGTTGTACGATTCCGTTATTGAAAAATTAAAAGGGATTTCTGAAGTGGTAAGTGCCTATTACACCACCGGCAATTACTCCATCTTTGCCAAAATTATCTGTCGAGACACCAATCATCTTCGACTCGTTTTGGACAAAATCCAAAAGGTAGAAGGAATCGATCGAACAGAAACTTTAATTGTATTGGAAGAAAGTATCAATAGACCTATTCAGTTTTTTGAGAAAGAGAAATAATTATTTAGATTAAATCTGAATAAAAAAATTGTTTTTTTATTTGGGAAGTAAAAAAAATGTGAAGAAATTTCTTCACATTTTTTTTTATCCATATTCAATTGATTACTAACATTTTGAATGTTTAGATCAAAAAAACACTAAGGGTGAAGCAGGTTTTTTGATGGCCTCGCGAACATATTTTTTTGTTTGAATGTTGTACTTTTACGATCAAAATATAATTAGTCTAAACAACTCAGTACATGAGCAAAGACAACCAGATTTTAGAGGACCTTAACTCCAAAGAATACGAGCATGGATGGTCCGTCGATTTCGAAACAGATGAGGCCCCTATTGGTCTGAATGAAGATATTATTCGTTGGATCTCTTCTAAAAAAGAAGAACCAACCTGGTTACTAGATTGGAGATTGAAGGCATTCAAAATCTGGCAAGGGATGACCGAGCCTGCCTGGGCAAATGTAAATTATCCAAAAATGGATTTACAGGCCTTAAGATATTATTCTGCTCCAAAGCAAAGTAATAAACCAAAAAACATCAATGAAGTTGATCCTGAATTAATTGCTATTTACGAAAGGTTAGGGATTTCGCTAAACGAACAAAAAAGACTTCAAGGC
>JALRIY010000029.1:4711-4979 GCA_023255285.1 Algoriphagus sp. | reverse complement strand
CAGTATCTGTTGCTACCACGTTTAAAGAAACCTTAGGCAAGCTTGGTATCGTTTTTTGCTCCTTTAGTGAGGCCGTAAAAGAACATCCAGACTTGGTCCAAAAATACTTAGGCACAGTAGTCCCAATGACAGACAATTATTATGCTGCCTTGAATGCTGCTGTTTTTTCTGATGGTTCTTTTTGCTACATCCCCAAAGGAGTACGTTGCCCAATGGAATTATCAACCTATTTCCGAATTAATGCCGCCAATACTGGACAATTTGAACG
>JALRIY010000029.1:0-4701 GCA_023255285.1 Algoriphagus sp. | reverse complement strand
CAGCGAGATGAAAACCAACTGCATGCCGCTGTTGTAGAAATATACGCTGGCGCACATGCGGAAGTAAAGTACTCTACCGTTCAAAACTGGTATCCAGGTGACAAGGAAGGAAAAGGTGGGATTTATAATTTTGTAACCAAGCGTGGAATTTGCGCCGGAGATCATTCCAAAATTTCTTGGACTCAAGTGGAAACAGGTTCTGCTGTTACTTGGAAATATCCTTCTTGCATCCTAAAAGGAGATCATTCCATTGGTGAATTTTACTCTGTTGCCGTTACAAATAATTACCAGCAAGCAGATACAGGTACAAAAATGATCCATATCGGAAAAAACACAAAATCCCGAATTGTATCCAAAGGAATTTCTGCAGGTAAATCTCAAAACTCTTACCGTGGGCAAGTGCAAGTAATGAAACGTGCACACAATGCTCGTAATTTTTCCCAGTGCGACTCACTATTAATGGGAAATCAATGTGGAGCACATACCTTTCCGTACATAGATATCGCAAATCCTTCAGCCAAAGTAGAGCACGAAGCCACTACTTCAAAAATTGGCGAAGATCAAATCTTCTATTGCAACCAGCGAGGCATTGCCACCGAAGATGCTGTAGCCCTGATTGTAAATGGCTATGCCAAGGAGGTTTTAAATCAACTTCCTATGGAGTTTGCCGTAGAAGCACAAAAATTATTAGCACTTACCCTTGAGGGTTCCGTAGGTTAACCTACCGCGGTAGGGTAATTCTACAGTAAATCAAACGCGTACCTTAGAATATCTAGATCATGCTATCTATAAAGAATTTACACGCCTCAATTGAAGGCACTCCTATCCTTAGAGGAATCAATTTAGAAGTAAAAGCTGGTGAAGTTCACGCCATCATGGGACCCAATGGTTCTGGTAAATCTACACTAGCCTCTGTGCTTGCAGGCCGTGAAGAATACGAAGTAACGGAAGGAGAAGTACTTTTTCAAGGAAAAGAACTTCTTGAACTTTCGCCTGAAGACCGTGCGCGCGAGGGCGTTTTTTTGGCTTTTCAATACCCCATAGAAATTCCAGGTGTATCTACTACCAATTTCCTTAGAACCGCACTTAACCAAGTTCGTGAATACAGAGGCTTAGAGCCTTTGGACGCGGTAAAATTTCTTTCGCTGATGAAGGAAAAAATGGCTTTGGTAGAGATTGATCAAAAATTATTGAGTAGATCTTTGAACGAAGGCTTTTCTGGAGGAGAAAAAAAGAGAAATGAAATCTTTCAAATGGCTATGCTAGAGCCAGTGCTCTCTATTTTAGATGAAACTGACTCCGGCCTTGACATCGATGCACTTCGTATTGTATCTAATGGGGTTAACAAATTAAAGTCTGAAAAGACTGCAACTATTGTAGTCACCCACTACCAACGATTATTAGATTACATCGTTCCAGATTTTGTCCATGTATTGTACAAAGGAAGAATCGTGAAGTCCGGTACCAAAGAACTTGCTCTAGAACTAGAAGAAAAAGGCTACGATTGGATCAAAGAAGAAGTTGATTCTACAGCCACTGTTTGATTTCAACCGAAATACCCATGTCTACCTTGACCCAACCCACATTTGTTTCTGGACTTTTTGAAGTTTTACCGAATAACTTCCCTTCCTTACGCCAAATGGGAAAAGAAAATTTCTATGCGCAAGGATTACCTGAGCTGAAGGCAGAAGAATATAAATTTACTCCGATTGCGAAAAAATTGGAGACTAGCCTGACTAATTTTTCTTCTGCGAATCCGGTGATAATTAGCGAAGAACAGGTAAAATCGGCTGTATTCGCTGGTTTTGATGGAGTAGTATTGGTTTTTTCCAATGGACAGTATTTGCCAGAACTTTCCACTTCAGTGGAGGGTATTTCAGTGCGTTTACTTTCTGAAAATGAGGCCACACCACTAGGAAGTATTGCCAAGGCAGAAAAAGATCCCTTTGTTGCTTTAAACCAAGCCACGTTTACAGATGGTATTTTTATTTCGATTGAAAAAAAGAAGGAGATTACCCTCCCAATTTTATTACTTCAGTTTCATCAAGCGAATGAAGGTCAAGTAATTTCTCCACGGATTTGGATCGAAGCAGGTGATTTTTCCAAAGCTAGCTTCATTGATTACAGCATCTCCTTGGACGATACCCCTTATTTTGTGAATAAGGTAATAGAAATTAAAGGCGGTATACACACGGACCTTACCTATCACAGTTTACAGGAAGAGAATAATCAAGTGGTTCAAGTCAATGCCTTGGTAACGGATATCCAACAAGATTCCCAGTTTACTTCTACTCAGATCACCCTTTCGGGCGAGATGGTTCGTAATAACCTGACTTTGAATCTATTGGGAAGTAATTCTACAGGAAATATGTTTGGCATTTATTTGCTAAACGGAAAAACCCATGTGGACAACCATACCAATGTGGATCATACTTTTCCGCATGCGGAATCCAATGAACTCTACAAAGGAATTTTGGCGGATCAAAGCCGTGGCGTGTTTAATGGCAAAATTTTCGTTCGGCAAGCAGCTCAAAAGACGAATGCCTTCCAGCAAAACAACAACATCCTCCTTTCGGAAGATGCAATCATCAATACCAAACCACAACTTGAGATTTGGGCAGATGATGTAAAGTGCTCTCACGGATGTACTGTTGGACAATTGGACGAAGAAGCACTCTTCTATTTACAAGCCAGAGGTATTGACAAAATCACTGCTAGAGGATTACTTCTATATGCTTTTGCTGGGGAAGTGCTAGAAAAAATAGAAGAAGAATCCCTTCGAAATTTGATCACTACCAAGATTCAAGAGCGACTAGGTAGTAAATTCTAATCTATGCAGATCGATGTCAATTTCATTAGGAATCAATTCCCACTACTTCATCAAGAGGTAAATGGAAATCCCTTGATTTATTTTGACAATGCTGCCACTACACAAAAACCAAAAGTGGTACTAGATGCAATTCAGCGGTATTACGAAATAGACAACTCCAATATTCATCGAGGTGCCCATACCTTAGCAGATCGTGCAACGCAACAATATGAAGAAACTCGCGAAAGTATTCGCGCATTTATTGGGGCGAGAGAATCTGCAGAGATTATTTTCACTAGAGGAACTACCGAAGGGATCAATTTGGTAGCAAAAACCTTTGGATCCACCTTTATTCAAAAGGGCGATGAAATTATTATTTCTACCCTAGAGCACCACAGCAACATTGTCCCCTGGCAAATGCTCTGTGAGCAAAATGGAGCCGTTCTCCGGGTCATTCCAATTACGGATGCAGGAGAACTTATCCAGGAAGAATTTGAAAAGCTTCTCAGTCCAAAAACCAAGTTGGTTAGTATAGTGCACGCCTCCAATGCCCTTGGCACAATCAATCCCGTAAAACGGATAATCGATGCGGCTCATGCTGTTGGTGCAAAGGTCTTAGTGGACGGAGCACAGTCTGCTTCTCATTTGGAGGTAGATGTTCTGAACCTGGATTGTGATTTTCTTGTATTTTCCGCACACAAACTCTATGGTCCTACTGGACTAGGGGTTTTATATGGCAAAAGAGAACTCTTAGAAGCCATGCCTCCCTTTCTTGGAGGAGGAGAAATGATTCGAGAAGTGACCTTTGAAAAAACTACCTACAATACCATCCCCTTCAAATTTGAAGCGGGGACTCCAAGTATTGCTGAAGTGATTGCGTTTAAACCTGCACTAGATTTCATTACATCCATTGGCAAATCAAACATTCATCGATACGAGCATGACTTACTGAAGTACACTGTCGAATTGCTTCAGGATGTCAAAGGAATCATCCCTGTGGGTACTGCTGCTGAAAAAATAGGCGTATTCTCCTTCAATATTCAATCCATGCATCCCTTTGATGTAGGACAATTATTGGATGCCAAGGGCATTGCAGTTCGTACTGGACACCATTGTACCCAACCCTTGCTAAAGCGATTGGGTTTAGAAGGTACTGTTCGTGCATCTTTTGCGGTTTACAATACACGAGCTGAAGTGGAAGTATTTGCGCAAGCTGTCACTAAAATTGCTAAACTGAAGAATAAATGAGCACGATTACAGACATACAGGATGAAATCGTAGCTGAATTTGAGATTTTGGGAGACGACCGAGAATCCACGATTTTTTACATCATGGAGTTAGGTGGAAATCTTAAACCCTATCCAGAAGACTTTCGTAAGGACGAATACATTATTAAAGGGTGCCAATCAACAGTTTGGTTACTTGCAGAAGAGAAAGAAGGAAAGGTACATTACCTAGCAGATAGCAATACAGACATTACAAAAGGGTTGATATCTCTATTAATTCGGGTTTTAAATCAGCGTAGCCCAAAAGAAATTTTGGAGGCTGATTTAAATTTTATTCCTCGTATTGGGATGGGGAATATCCTTGGAAGTCAGCGATCCAATGGATTAGTAGCTATGATGAATCAAATGAAGCGCTATGCCCTAGCCTTTCAAACAAAGCAAAAAGCCTAACATGCAAGTGGACCAAACTTCTGAAAATACCATTCAAATTGAAAACCTTCGCGACAAGGTGGTCACAGCCATCAAGTTAGTGTACGATCCTGAAATTCCTGTGGATGTATACGAGTTGGGGTTAATCTACGAGATTAGTGTTTATCCAGTCAACAATGTTTTTGTTTTGATGACACTTACCTCTCCGAATTGTCCTTCTGCAGAATTTATTCCGTC
>JALRIY010000299.1 GCA_023255285.1 Algoriphagus sp. | reverse complement strand
GTCCTATATCGTAAAATATAAATTTCAAGAGTCATGAAAATCCTGCAAAACAGACGTGAATTCCTAAAAAAAACCAGCGCAGCAACCCTTGCTACGTTGGGTATGGGTGCTCCGCTGGCCGGTATACTTTCCTCTTGTGAAACTAAAATTCCAGCTACCGCTGATTCCGTTATATTATTGTTTATGGCAGGTGGCATGGCACATACGGAGACCTTTGATCCCAAAAAATACACAGCTTTCCGCAAAGGAATGGAAGCAAAGGAGGTGCTCAGCACCTTTCCTGCGATCCCGACCAAACTAGATGGGATTCAGTTTTCTGAAGGACTCGAAAATATGGCTTCGGTCTTAGACAAAGGCACGCTGATCCGTTCCTATCAGGCAGCAGATCTGGGACATATCTTGCATACCCGACACCAATACCATTTCCATACCTGCTACGAGCCGCCGCAATCGGTGGTGGTGCCCCATCTAGGAAGCTGGATTGCAAAGGAGAAAGGCCCACTAAATCCAGTGATTCCGCCTTTCATTAACATTGGACAGCGATTTACAGTTGGCGAAGGAGAAGAGCTAAAAGCATTTCACTCCGCTGGATTCTTAGGCTCCAACTATGGCCCCTTTTTGATTCCCGATCCTTCGGCGGGATTGGAGGCTGTAAGACCTCCTGTTGGAATGGACTACAAACGATTTGAAAGTAGGAATAAGCTTTACAATGACCTGATTGCTGCTAGTCCCATGGGAGAATTTGGTTCTGAATACCAAAAAGAATCGCTCAAGCAATCCATGGAGCAAGCGTACATCTTACTTAATTCGCCTGAGGCAAAGGCATTTGATTTAAGTCAGGAACCCAAGGAAAGCTATGCCAAATACAATACTGGACGATTTGGGCTTGGCTGTCTGCTCGCCAAACGCTTGATTGATCAAGGGGCGCGATACATAACCGTAACGAGTGAATACGAACCCTTCTTTGGCTGGGATACCCATGATAATGGGCACACCCGACTGAAAGAAATGAAAAAACTAATCGATAGTCCTATCGCGCAATTGATCAAAGATCTGGATCAAAGCGGAAAACTTGATCGAACCCTCGTGATTGTGGCGAGTGAATTCAGTAGGGATATGCTAACCGAAGGAAGGCCAGATCTAAAAGTGAAGGACCAGGTGGACGTTCCCGATAAGATAAATGACCTCAAAAATTATGGCATGCACCGCCATTTCACTGACGGTTGCTCCATTCTGATGTTTGGAGGAGGTATCAAGCGTGGGCATGTTTTTGGGAAAACAGCCGATGAACGCCCCTGCAAAACCATAGAAAATCCTATCAAAATCGCGAGCATTCATCAAACGGTGTACCATGCTTTAGGGATTCCTTCGGACAAAAATTATGAAATTGAAAAAAGACCATTTTACACTACTCCAGATGGACATGGTAAGGTGGAATATGGATTATTAGCAAAAAGTTGATTTCACTTGACCAGCACCCCTATCACCAAAAAAAACCACCCCATGAAAATATATAGGATTCAACTAGGAGTTTTTTTTCTGCTTGCAGCACTTCTGAATTTTAGCTGCAAACCCAATTCAACTGATTCCGAATTGGCCACTACTGGCTCCTTTATTCTTCAAGAATCAGAATTACCCGACTACGAAAATGACCTTGACCACCAGGGGCTGTTGAATGCTCTAGGGGACCGATACGATGAATCCATTCGTACGGGCGAACACATTTACAACAATGTCTGCTTCAATTGCCATGGAAATTCAGATCAACTGGGATCCATACCTACTGCATTCAAATTCTGGGAGGATACCTTTAATCTTGGAAAAGACCCCTATTCGATCTATCAAGTGCTTACTAGAGGCTACGGTTCCATGCCTCCACAAGTTCACCTTACCCCAGTAGAGAAATACGACATCATTAATTACTTGAGAGAATGTTGACTATTTTTACAGAGTCTGCAATTGAAACAGGTCATGCTACAAGAATTGCGTTTTCTAACAGACATACACTTCTTCGTGAAGGTAAATGGATAGAGCAACAACCTGTTGATACTATGACAGAGATATTATCTGGAGTACCTAAGCTACAGGAAAAGCCTAGAGTTGTTGCACAGAGAATTCATTATATGTGGAATGGGTTACTGTTTCTGTGGATAAGTTATCAAAAAGATCATCATATTTATAGCAAATATACTGATGCCTGGTTTAGAAAAGAATCTAAGCATATTGTCTCTTTAGCTTTACAGCGTTAATTCATTGCTACGTTATGACCTGAAATCCAGTCTTCATTGTACATTCCACTGCAGAAGTAATTACTGGTATTACCACTTGATTCAAAACTTGGAGCAAATATCGTTAC
>JALRIY010000298.1 GCA_023255285.1 Algoriphagus sp. | reverse complement strand
GAGAGACAAGTAATTTCTCACCGTTGAGATTTTTAATGTTGTAGACATATTCCTTTTCCTCCTCATCATCTTTTTGCTTTGTGGAGCTTGATCGCTGTCCACCTTTGATTAGCTCCAAAAGGCTTGGCGACTCAGTGTTTCTTTCAATAGTGTCCAAGGTTGCCCTTTGGCCAAACGCAAATGGCATCCATAAGAAAAGGAGTATAAAAGTGGGTAAGAGCTTAGTTGGGCGCATTCTTTGTGTGGTGTAAGAATTAAAGGTTTGCGAACAAACCGAAACTCAAATGTAGAATTTTAAAATTCTTTTTGACCTGAAGAGTTTCTCGGTAACGAACAATATCACTTCCTGAAACATTTCCGAATAGTGTGATTCCGGGAATGGGCTTGTAAAGAACCCCTATTTCATTCCAGTTGCCGAACTGGCTAGAAAAATTCATCCGGGTCATAATTTGAAGATTCTTGCCGTGATTTTGATATGCACCCAGCGCCAAATTTGAGTTGTTGAAAAGGTGATTTGAGTAGTAGGAATATTTGGCTGTACATCGAAGTGCTGGAATGAGCGTATACGTCCAACTGAAGTGTATTTCTTGGGAAGGTTTGAATAGATTGGCTGATGAATTCAATTGTGCAGAAACAATCCCTATGCTGGTGTCACGCTCTATCAAAGCCCCGGGTAAGATGGAATCTAGGTTGCTGAGATTAATCCCGGAGAATTTCCAATCGAATTCAACTTTTCGATTCAACAAGTCTGAGAGTTGACTAAAAAGAGGGATGCCAATTAAACTAGCTTCGATCTCGTGGTGCTCGTTAATTACGTGTTTTTCTGTGTAGTCTATCAACACCAAGAAATTACTTGGAAGTAAGACTTCCGATACGAGCGACATGGGATCGGATTGAAGTAAATCGAAGTTCGCCGTGTTACTCGCCAAGTAGATCTGATTCACCTTGGCGTAAGCTATGTATTCTGAGCCTGTGTTTAATCCTGAGGTATACCTGTTTGCAACGCAACCCGTGTCAAGTGAAACGGCGTAAATATTCGAATAGTCGCGCATGCGAATTCCGAAAAAATACGATTTCGAATCACCCTTCCATTCCATCCAACTCCCGATGTCCTGATAGCCTACGATTCCGAGTTTCCCGCCTGTTAGGTCAACTAAGGTGTCTGGATTCCAATCAAAGCCTTGGCCCAAGGAGTTTAGCAATCCATTCGTCAGTCCAGGATCTTTGATGTATACCTCATCCGAACGCTGAACCTGCGTGTAAAGACTGGTTTTTTTTGAAAGACGAACGTAACTCCAATTCGTAATTGAATTTTTCAGGAAGGTGAAATTTCTGTCTGTTTTTGGTGAAATATTTCTTCCAAGTAAAAAGTCAAGTCCACTGTAGTTGTAGGCTTTCTGACCATCCATGAAGGACTTAAATGCATAATTGCCGGGATAGGCATACCCACCTTGCGCCAAAAGTGTATTGGACAAAATGATACTCAGAGCAATAATTAATATTTTTCTCATGGCAGCACAAGGTTGGCTTCAAGACGAATTTCCCCAAATGCAGGAAGACGAATTCGATTGTCAGAGTCGCCCCCAATTTCCAGAATGTATACGAGTCCTTTTGCTTTTTTAATTGCTGCTTTCCGGATGTAGAAGCTCGATTTACTTTCCACGTACGAAAGGCCATTGGAAAGGTTGGCCGAATAGGGGGACGGTTCGATAAGAGGTAATGCTTGGTCGTCAATTACAGTATTGGTTGCGTCTAGCAATTGAATTCTCAGCCTAATGCCTAGAGTGGCTGGATTTCGACTTGCAAAATCTAGACGTATGGTATCTGTTAGAGCATAGTGGATTAACGTGGTGTCTAGATTCAAGCCTATAGTATCAGCAAATACAAAACCGCTCAATTTTCCCTGAATAGGAAGGAGGAGCTCAGGTCGAAGCGTGATATGGCTGTTGTCCGATACTGTGTATTGGTCCCCATTGCTCACCAACTTTATTTTTGGGACTAAGGCGAGTGAGTCCATGGGTATCGCACTCAAGGAACTTAGTTGGCTATTACTCGAATCAAACGTAAAAAATTCGTGATACGCACCATTGGAGTTGAGCACCAGTGTTTTGGACAAACTGTCAGTTTGGAAGGTTCCATTCGGGTAGTTTTCACCATTAATCTGAAATTCAACCTCATAAGGGGAATCACTTTCAATGTCTACACTGAGGATTGGGTCAAAAAACTCCGCTGTATCAATGAAAGGTACCGAAAGGCTTGAGGAGGTGCTTTGCCGCGCAGTTAGTGGCAGATTGAAGTTCAGGTCAACGCGAGAATAGGTCGGCTTTGCAAAAGCATGAACGTCTGTGGTGGTTATCTGTCGTGTAGCGATGGATGTC
>JALRIY010000297.1 GCA_023255285.1 Algoriphagus sp. | reverse complement strand
TTCGAGGTTGTAGCGCCATCCGACCTCTGGATTCAATATCGTGGGACAAGAACTCCTCTACCCCTACTCCCAGTAAATTGCAGAGTGTAAGCAAGGTGGAAAGTTTGGGTTCGGAGCGACCATCTTCATACGCGGAAATCATCGTGCGTTGCACATCCAACTGCTCAGCCAATTCGGTCTGGGTCAGGTTTTTTAGCTTTCGCAAAAAGCGAAGGTTAGCGGCTAAGTAACTCATGCTGAAAAGAGGTAAAAATGGTGATCATCTTGACTCGGTGCAATAGATAAAAAGGGATTAGCCTGCAGCAAGGCTTCTCTTCTGAGCGCCAAACGAACCTTGATCTCTTCCAAGATATCTCCTACTGGTTTGGTTTCGTTCAACAACAAATACCCGTATTGGGGATTTGTCTCGTCTTCAATAAAAAATTTGACCTGGCAATTTCCTGAATTCAGAGCCTTGGTGGTGATGCGAATGGAAGCGGTTTCGTTCATGTGCGTCTCGTTTACAAATGCTAATGTAGTAATGTTACTTTAATAAACATTTAAATGTTTTTAAAATAAACATATTTTGAGACAGTAATTGTCGAAAAAGAGAAAAATTAACTTTATACGCAACCAGATCAGTGACTCAACAGGCGGATGAATCCCTGGGGATAAGTGACCTCGGTCCACAGGCAGTCAACAGACCACAGCTCACCTAAATGAACTTCAAACCTAATTTTCACAGCTCACCAGTAATGAAGCGGATTTTCTTAAAAAAACAACTCCAAAATCTTGAAAAAGGAGGTATTGCTCGTTAAACCAAATAATAAACCGCTCAGCCAATAACTCAACATCCTGAACCATTCACCCCTTTTCTTTGTAGTACACTAAGGGATAGCTCCAAGAACACCTGATCCATGGAATCCCTTCCTACTTATGAAATACCTCCTTCTTATTATTACCCTATTTTTTTCGGTTCAATGGATGCAGGCCCAAACCTATACCCTTAAAGGAACCCTCCTTGAAACTGGCAAATCCGAACCCATTCCCTATGCCAATATTCTGCTCCTTCGCCTATCTGATTCCACTCAAGTGGCAGGCACCATTTCGGAAGTAGATGGGCAATTTGAAATTTCCTCCATCAAAGGAGGGCTCTACCTTTTTAAGATACAATACCTAGGCTACCAAACCTTGATCCGGACCCTAGAAATTCAAGCTGACCTGCAACTTGGAGCGCTCTCTCTACGGGAAGAAGAGCAGGCCCTATCTGAGGTCGTTGTAGCTGCAAGAAGAGCTACTGGATCCCAAAAAAGCGATACTACACTCTTTAACGCAGATGCCTTCCGAACTATGAAGGATGCTAGTGCACAAGTACTGATCGAGAAATTACCAGGTATCGTTTCTGAAGGAGGATCCTTGCAAGCCCAAGGTGAAAACATTGCCCAGATCCTTGTGGATGGCAAGCCTTTTTTTGGAACTGATGTACGTGCAGCCTTACAAAATCTTCCTGCTGAAGTCATTCAAAGTATCGAGATATTTGACCAGAAAAGTGAGAAATCCCAAGTGAGTGGATTTGACGACGGGGAACGCCTTAAAACAATCAACATCATCACCAAAGCCAACCGTCGAAAAGGGCAATTTGGGAAAACCACCGCAGGGTACGGAAACGAAGATCGCTACCTTGCTGGAGCGAGTATCAACGCCTTCGATGAGGACCGACGCATCACCTTTACAGGCCTTGCCAACAATATCAACTTACTCACCTACTCCAGTGATGCCGCTACTCAATCCAGGTCTGACGGCAGACCCCAAGAAGGAGTGGTCACTACCTCCATCCTAGGACTTAATTACAGCGATCAATGGGGATCTACCCTTAAAATAACTGGGAATTATGGCTACACTAAAAATGAAAATGTGGGACTAGTCAACCGAGTACGAGATTTTGTAACCTCCGACCAATCGGATGTTTCCTATACCGAACAATCCCAAGACCTTCGTACCAATCACCAACATATCGCTAACATCCGATTGGAATACAATCCCAACGATAAAACTAGAATTTTATATATCCCTAGATTTTCCGCCAATCTGGAAACAGAAAACTCTTCCTTTTTTGGAGAAACAAGCGATAAAAACATTCCCATCAATCAAGTTGAAAACCAACGAATTGGAAAGTACGATGACTATGATTTCTTTAACCGATTCATCGTTAGTAGAAAATTTGCTACCCCGGGTAGGTCATTGACCTGGAGGTCAATCCTACATCGCGGTTGGAACCGAGACGAGTCCACTCGCCTGGCTACTTCCCTGTTTTTTCAGGATAACGAAACCCGAAGTGAGATTTTAAACCAGCAAACTCGAAGAGAACGCTTCGGGACTTTTTGGGAAACAGGCCTTTCCTACA
>JALRIY010000296.1 GCA_023255285.1 Algoriphagus sp. | reverse complement strand
ATTCGTCCTTTTATGTTTGCAATGGATAATTACCTTGGTGTCAAACCATCTGACACCTATCGATTTATGATCTTCACTAGTCCTGTTGGAGCTTATTACTCAAAACCAGTATCCGTAAAAGTAGAGACTACCTACACCCGTGCCTGTGAAGGAGGTACTGGAGAAGCAAAAGCTGCAGGCAACTATGCTGCCTCCCTTTATCCTGCCCTAAAAGCCCAGAAAGAGGGTTATGACCAACTTTTGTGGACCGATGGCAAGACCCATAGCCAAATCGAAGAAAGTGGAACCATGAATGTCGTCTTCAAGATTAATGGCACCTTAATTACCGCACCCACCCATGGAGGCACGATCCTCAAGGGAATCACAAGAAGCTCTGTACTCCAACTTGCAAAAGATTGGGGGCAAGCAGTCGAAGAGCGTTTTCTTACGGTATCGGAACTCGAAGATGCCTTAAAAAATGAAAGACTAGAAGAAGCTTTTGGTGTAGGTACAGCCGCCACCATAGCGTTTATCAATAAAATTCATATCCATGGAAAAGATTATTTACTTCCAGAGGTAGCGCCAGATGCTTTTTCAAAACGGGTTCTCCTTGCATTGGATGGAATTAAATATGGAGAACTTCAGGATCCCCATCAATGGATGTTAACTATTTGATTAACACTACCATGAATTTAGTGTCCGCACTGACAAAACAATTAGGAAAACGACTTCTTATCCTTCTTGTTGGTCAGATGTTGGTATTGCCCATTCTTGCCCAAGAACTACCTAAGAAATTTTTATTATTGAAAAGAGGGGCAAACCAAAAGACCCAAATTCGATTTTACCCGGGAGAAAATATCACTTATAAAAGCAAAAGAATCGGCTATTTTGTCACCGACAAAATTGTCAATCTAGATTCAGATTTTCTATACCTAACTGAGAATATTCTTAGTCCTTCAGATATATTAGAAATCGAAATCCGTACGAAAGATTCTCGAAATAGCACCCTAAACAATCTGAATAGTCTTTTTTTGGGGGCAGGAACTATGACAATGGCGCTGGAAGGAATCAATGGTTTGTACCAAAATGGGAGATTAAAATTCAGCCCAGAAGTAATCAAAACTTCTGTGATTCTTTTGGGTACTGGGTTCGGATTATTTCCACTGCGGTACAAAACTTTTACAATCTCGGAGAAAAATAAACTTCAACTTGTTCTCTTAGAAATTGAATAGGGATGCCATTGGTAAAAGCCAGAAATTATTCCGATTTTTGCAGAACATTTTTAATTTAGACAGATGACTTCAGACCAACTGAAAGACTTGAAAGCCCGCACATCGGCTTTGAGGAGGTATCTTTGACTACGATCGTAAGAAAGTAGAAATCCAAGACTTAGAGGCCGTGTCGGCCCAAGCTGATTTCTGGAACAATCCAGACGAAGCTGAAAAAACAATGAAGCAAATCCAAGCTAGAAAAGGCTGGACCTCCTCTTTTGAAAGCGTGGACACAAAAATTCAGGATTTGGAGGTCTTATTTGAATTTTTCACTGCTGGCGAAGTTTCCGAAGAAGAGCTCAAAAAAGACTACCTCCTCAGCAAGGACGCAGTAGAAGAATTGGAGCTCAAAAAAATGCTCTCGGCTGAGGAAGACCAACTCAATGCAGTTCTTGAAATCAATCCAGGAGCTGGAGGAACAGAAAGCAACGATTGGGCATCAATTCTCATGCGCATGTACATCATGTGGGGAGAAAAAAATGGCTACAAGGTGCGTGAATTAGACATGCAACCTGGAGAAGTGGCAGGAATAAAATCAGCTACACTCCTATTTGAAGGTCCACTCGCCTATGGCTTCCTAAAATCAGAAACAGGAGTACATCGATTAGTACGAATCTCTCCATTTGACTCTGGAGGACGAAGACATACTTCCTTTGCTTCGGTATATGCGTATCCTGAAGTAGACGATTCAATCGAAATCGACATCAATCCAGGGGATGTTGAATTGCATACCTCCAGATCTGGAGGTGCAGGTGGTCAGAATGTAAACAAGGTAGAAACCAAGGTACAATTGACACACAAGCCAACCGGCATCGTAGTTGTATGTCAAGTAGAGCGCTCTCAGCTTGCCAATCGGGAATTGGCCATGCAGATGTTGAAATCTAGGCTCTATCAATTGGAGTTGGAAAAAAGAAATGCGGAAATCGCCAAAATTGAATCCTCCAAATTGCGAGTAGATTTCGGGTCGCAAATTCGTAACTATGTGCTACACCCCTACAAATTGGTGAAGGACAACCGCACCAACCACGAAACCTCCGATGCACAAGGCGTGCTCGATGGGGGATTGAATGAATTTATGAAAGCATTCCTTCTCGCTCAAAGCGAGGAAAGTGCAAATAAAGATTAAGTATCTAGGCCGAGGATTTTCTTCGGCCTTTTTAGTACCACTGCATTCTA
>JALRIY010000295.1 GCA_023255285.1 Algoriphagus sp. | reverse complement strand
CAAAGCCAACCAGGAAGCTATTTTCTCCACGAATCATGTCTGGTCCTGGTCGGTATTGAATATCGACCAGCTGGCCCAAGGGGATATAATTGCCTAGAGGAGTGGGAATTTGGAGATTCTCAATGGCCTCCGGGTCGTCTCGGAATTCCCGTGCATAGCGCACGCGAATCGGAAAGCGTTCTCTGCCTTCTACCGTCGTGCTGAGTTTCATGCCACCGATGGCCGTCTCAATAAACTCTTGCACATCGACCACATTCAAACCGTAGCGGGAGATTTTGTCCCGGTCAATGGCCAACTCGAGGTAAGGTTTGCCCACGATCCGGTCTGCAAATACTGCTTCCTTTTTGACGGAAGGAACTTCCTTTAGGTAGTTTTCTAACTTTAATCCAAAGGATTCAATTGTTTCTAGATCAGGACCATAAACCTTTATACCCATTGGAGCTCTCATGCCTGTTTGTAACATGACGAGGCGTGTTTCGATGGGCTGTAACTTGGGAGAACTAGTTACTCCAGGGATCTTGGCTACAGCGAGGATTTCTTTCCAGATATCGTCTGGGTTGTGAATATGTGCTCTCCACTGCCGGAAGTATTCCCCTGACTCATCTGGCTGCAGCTGGGCGACGTCCAAGTCCTGAAGAGCCATCGTGGTAGGGTCGAAGTAGCCTCCATTTTTCAGCAGGTATTTTCCATTCTCTACAGCAAAGCGAAGTCGCTTTCCTTGAGCATCGCTCAGGTATTCAGACTTGTAGTTGATTGTATTTTCATACATGGTGATGGGAGCAGGATCAATGGCTGTTTCCGCTCTTCCAGCCTTTCCTACGACCATGTCCACTTCTGGGATGGCCGCCACGAGCATATCTAGTTTTTGGAGTACTTCCTTGTTTTCCTGCATGCCGGAGTGGGGCATGCTACTGGGCATGAGTAGAAAGGAGCCTTCGTTAAGGGAGGGCATAAATTCCTTTCCCAAGCCTGGGAAGGCATGAGCCATTCCTGACCAAACTGCCGTGGGACGGATGTTGATACCAACCAAATCAAATGTTTTGGGTACTAGTCCAAAAACACGACCAAAGCCTAGCCAAACAGTCAATCCCAAGCTGATGATGAATAGGGGAAAGAGGAGGAAGCTGCGTTTGTGGTACAAGCACCAAGTCAATAGGCGTGGGTAAATGCGAATAAAGGAAGCAAATCCACCGAGAACCAGCGCAAGCAGCAGGGCGATAAAGAGAAAGTTGACAACCGTGCTGACCGATACGCCTAATGGCATCCAAAGCGTGGTAAGTAGCCAAGCAACGAATAGTAAGGTGGTATATAGTAAGCCTTTTACTTTGTGTTTTTCGACTTTCGTAGGATAATGGTAGGCCAAGCTGTGAATCAGCCCATAGCTAAACAGCAGGGCTCCGGCCCAAGGCCAAACGAGGATACCCAAGAGGGGGCCTAGGATGAGCAAGCCATAGTTGATGTAGCGACTTGCTTTGGTGGATAGGCTTTTCCAATTGAAGGCCCAATGGGTAAAGGCTGGTAGAATCAACAAGGTGATCAGTACCGCGGAGATCAATACAAAGGTTTTGGTGTAGGCAAGCGGTCCAAATAGTTTTCCTTCTGCGGCTTGAAGTGTAAATACAGGCAAAAAGCTGATGATCGTGGTGCCTACTGCGGTGAGGATAGCTCCTGATACCTCAGATGTGGCCAGGTATACCGTTTTGAGCTTGCTTTGCCCTTTGGGTGCCCGTTCGAGGTGACGGAGCGTATTTTCATTCAAAATGATTCCCAGATCCACTAGGGTGCCAATGGCAATTGCAATTCCAGAGAGCGCCATGATGTTGGCGTCTACGCCGAAATACTTCATAAAGATGAAGCACATCAGCACAGCGAGTGGAAGCAAGGCTGAGATTAGTAGAGATGCACGCAGATTGGCCACCATAAACAGGATAACTAATATGGTTACCAGAATCTGCAGGTTGATGGCTTCGTAAAGCGTATTTAGGGTCTCATAAATCAAGCCCGATCGATCGTAGAAAGGTACTAGGGTGAGCTTAGATACCGTTCCGTCGGCTAGGGTCTTGCTTGGAAGACCTACTGAGAGCTTCTCAATCTCTTTCTTAACACCCTCAATCACTTCCAGAGGATTGTCTCCGTAGCGGGCGATGACCACGCCACCCACGGCTTCTGCACCTCCTTTATCCAAGATGCCAGACATGTTTCGAGGTTGCGGGCCAATATTCACTCGAGCTACATCTTGGATGCGGATGGGTACGTTATTGGTTACTTTGACTACTGCCTTGTCCAAGTCAGCCAGCTCTTCGATGTAGCCAAGTCCACGGATATAGTAGTCGACTTTGTTGATCTCGATGGAATTGGCCGAAACGTCTAGGTTGGACTTGCGTACGGCATCCATGACCTCCATAAGGCTTACCTCGTAGGCCTTTAGTGCTGCT
>JALRIY010000294.1 GCA_023255285.1 Algoriphagus sp. | reverse complement strand
AGGCATTCTAACCAGCTGAACTACCACTCCAATATTTTTCTTTGTCACTAAATGATGAACTTTTTCATCAACTTTAAGCGGAATGGACGGGACTCGAACCCGCGACCTCCTGCGTGACAGGCAGGCATTCTAACCAGCTGAACTACCACTCCAAGGTTAGAAAAATAACAATTATGTCACTTTAAATTGCTGATGTAGCTAAAATGAGTAAATATTTACCCTTCTTAACTACCAAAATCGATGATGCGGAATGGACGGGACTCGAACCCGCGACCTCCTGCGTGACAGGCAGGCATTCTAACCAGCTGAACTACCACTCCGTTTACCTTCACTTTTGAAGTGCTGCAAAGGTAGAAATTCGGAACTTAACCACAATAATTCAACTTTATTTTTTTACAAAAAACAAAGTATCTACTTCGCAATCAAAAGAATAAATATAAAATCACCACCATTTAAACAGCTTGCCTATCGACAAGTACTTGCACATTGGGATGAAGCCATAAGAATGAAGCAGGAAAAAAAGGGCTTATCTGCTCTCTTTTGAGTAGCTCAAATGCTTCTTTTTTTCCAGATCCCGCAATAAATAATAGAATGAGTTTGGATTGCATGATTCCGCGAAGCCCAATGGTCATTCCAAAGCTCGGTGGTTGCTTCAAGGTCTTCAACATCCCATTGGCTAAAGTAGATGGGGCTAATTCACAGACATGATAAGGAAGTTGATGGACTTCTAATGGTTCATTGAGTGCAATATGCCCATTGACCCCAATTCCCAAAATACAGATATCCAAGGGTCCTTCTTGCCCCAAAATCTGTTCCATTTTCAAACAGGACCCTTCAGGATCTAGAGTATCCGGGTCAATAGTCCAGTAGCGATCTGCAGTAATTCCCATGGGCTGCACAAATTTTTGTTGTACATCCAGTTCGGAGGTAAATGAGGAACCTGCTTCCAAGCCTCCCCACTCGTCTAGTTTGATCACACGGAGCTGGTTCCCAAATTCAGGATACACTTCCTTGTAGGCCGCTAGTTTGGAATAGGCGCCAGCAGGTGATCCACCACTGGCTACACAAAACAAAAGATTGGGCTTTTTTTCGATCTCTTTTTTGATCAATTCAAATCCTTCGGCGCTCATTGACTCAAAGTCAGAAAAAAAATGAAAATTCATTCCTACTGTTTTTGGTTGGGTAAGGGTTAAAATTAAAGCAATAAATGTATTACATCCTTCCGTTCAAACACACAAATTAGGTTTAGAAAACTTCCTATCATCAATTAATTTTCTCCATATACAAAACCCTTCTTATCTTACTTTTCAATTTGACTAGTATCTAAATTCTACTTATGAAAAGACCTCACCTACTCCTCTTACTAGTGTTGCTCGGAATTGGGCATCCTCTACTTGCTCAAAAAAAAGCTCCCGTAAAAGTAAACCCACTCAAAACGGCGGTACAGCAAACCATTGATACACAATTTACAGACATGACCGAACTCAGTGACAAAATCTGGGCCTTTGAAGAAATTGCATTTCAAGAGACGCAATCTTCCGCTGCACTCTCTGCTTACGCAGAAAAACTAGGCTTTAAAGTCACTCGAGGTGTAGGGGAAATTCCAACTGCCTTTGTAGCGGAATATGGTTCAGGCGCTCCCATCATCGGAATCATGGGTGAGTTTGACGGGCTTCCAGGCTTATCCCAAAATAAGGTTCCTTTCAAAAGTCCCTTACATACAGGAGCACCGGGACATGGATGTGGTCACAACCTTTTTGGAGTAGCCTCTTTGGGGGCTGCCTCAGCCATCAAAGAGCTGATTGCCTCTGGAGAATTAAAAGGAACAATTCGATTTTACGGCACACCCGCTGAAGAAAAATACTTTGGAAAACTTTGGATGATTCGAGCGGGATTAATGGAAGATGTGGACATCATGATGGATTGGCACCCTGCAGATGAAACCAAAACTGAAGTTCAAAAAGGCTTGGCTTTGGTAGACTTTTTGGTAGAATTTAATGGACAAACAGCACATGCTTCCGGTGATCCTTGGAATGGAAGATCTGCTTCCGATGCTTTGGAATTGTATACCAATGGAATCAACTACTACCGAGAGCACATCAAGCCTACAGTACGGATCCACTACCATATCCAAGATGGTGGAAAAGTGGTCAATGTGGTACCCGATTACAGCAGGTTGTGGGTTCGAGTACGTGATACGAGTAGAGATGGCCTATTGCCTGTTTGGAAGCAAGTAGAAAAAATGGCTTCTGGTGCAGCAATAATGGCTAATGTAGACCATAAGGTCACTTTAGTTTCAGGTGTGCATGAAATTTTGGTCAACCGTACCGGTTCAGCAGTCATGCAAAAAAATATAGAAACCCTAGGGGCAATCACCTATACTGAGGAGGAACAATCTTTCGCTAAAAAAATTCAAGAAGCAAATGGAAAGCCACAAGTGGG
>JALRIY010000293.1 GCA_023255285.1 Algoriphagus sp. | reverse complement strand
AAAAAAGGCTTGAAGTTCAAGTAGATAGGCAGTGGACCAATTCCAGGCAAGGTCAATTATTCATGGTGATGCAAATCCATGGAGATACTGGAAAATTGCGAATAATCATCTAAGAAAAACTACTTAGTGCATTTGGAAGTTTCATCAACAAGAACTTCAATAAAGCAGGTAAATTAAACCTCAAACCCAATACTCGTGAAACTGATTCTTCTTGTAGCAAAAGCAAAAAATCAAGTGATCGGAAAAGACAACCAGCTGGTCTGGAAGCTATCCGCTGACCTCAAACGATTCAAAAACCTGACCACAGGCCATTATTTGCTTATGGGTCGCAAAACCTTTGAATCCTTGGGCAGGCCCCTGCCTAATCGTACCCACTTGATCATCACGAGAAACCCAGATTTTGTAGCTCCAGAAGGCCATTTTGCCTTTCACTCAGTAGAAGACGCCATAATTTATTGCACCAAGCACCAGCTGGACAAATTATTTGTGATTGGAGGAGGAGAAATCTACAAGGAAACCCTTCCCCTATGCGATACGCTAGAAATCACAGAGGTAAATGCTAGTCCAGAAGGGGATACATTTTTCCCTGTTTTGGATCCCCAAATCTGGAAGGAAAAAGAGCGAGAAGAATTTGCTGCTGACGAAAATAACGAATATCCCTACGCTTTTGTGACTTACGAAAAAAGATAAATCATGGCTAAACCCGTTATCTGGATCACAGGCGGTTCCTCTGGTATTGGAGAAGCCGCAGCCCAAAAATTCTCGAAGGAGGGCTATTCCCTCATTCTCTCCTCTCGCAACTTGCAGGAACTCGAGCGCGTCAAAGCCAGCTGTAACTTCCCAGAAGACATTCGCATTTTAACCCTGGATCTAGCAGCTAGTAACGATTTTGATCAAAAGGTCGTTACTGCCCTTTCCTTTTTTGGGAAAGTGGACATACTGCTTCACAATGGAGGTATCAGCCAGCGGTCCCTCATTAAGGACACCCAACTGGAGGTAGATCGCAAACTTATGGAGGTCAACTATTTTGGAACCGTTGCCTTGACCAAAGCGCTGCTTCCACACTTTATGGAAAGAAGGCAAGGGCAATTTGGCGTAGTTACCTCTCTAGTTGGGAAGTTTGGATCCCCCTTCCGCTCCTCTTACGCAGGTGCCAAGCATGCCTTGCATGGCTTCTTTGATACCCTTCGGGCCGAGCACCATCAAGATGGGATTGCAGTGACCTTGATCTGTCCAGGATTTATTCGCACGCAGGTATCCATCAATGCCGTCACTGGTGACGGGAGCCCATTAGGCGAAATGGACCAGGCACAAAACCAAGGCATGTCCCCAGAATCCTGCGCAGAGGATATTTTTAAAGCCTTAGTCAAGAAAAAGGAAGAAGTGTACATTGGCGGCAAGGAAACCCTGGCTGTGTACCTGAAGCGCTTTCTTCCCGGCTTATTTTCTAAAATTCTTAGATCAGCAAAAGTTAGATAATCCCAGATGCAAGCAGTAACCGCAGAAATTATTGCCATTGGAGACGAGCTCCTTTATGGCCAAATCATGGATACCAATTCCCACTGGATCAGCCAAGAATTGGATGCAGTAGGTGTACGAGTAGTGCGGAAAACTACCGTAGGAGACAATCGCACCGATATTCTCAACGCCTTCGAAGAAGCTTCCAAGCGAGCCAATGTCATTCTCATTACTGGAGGCTTGGGACCCACACAAGATGACCTCACCAAACCCCTACTTGCCGAATACTTCAGCTGTGACATCGTAGAGGTACCCGAGGCTGTTGCTGCCGTTTCGGCCTACTTCACCCGCCGAGGTCGAGAGATGACACAACTCAATATCCTCCAAGGCTACCTACCCTCTTGCTGTACGTATGTACCCAATGAGGTGGGTACGGCTCCCGGCATGTGGTTTGAGCAGAAAGGATGCTACTGGATGTCTATGCCGGGTGTCCCTCACGAGATGAAAAAGCTCATCAAGGACTTTGTGTTGCCCAAACTTTCCCAGGTCTTTGACCTTCCAGTAATCTACCACAAGCTCATCAAAACAGCAGGCATTGGCGAATCCTGGTTGGCCGATTTGATCAAAGATTGGGAAAACACCCTTCCAAGCCACATTCGACTCGCCTACCTCCCTTCCTTAGGCCATGTCAAACTTCGACTTACGGCTTTTGGGGAGGACAAGAAGGTACTTGCTGCAGAGGTAGACCAACAAATCCAAAATATCCTTCCAACAATCAGCAATTATGTTTACGGCTACAATGAAGAAACCTTGGAAACAGCAGTTGGGAAACTTTTGAAGAACGCAGGGAAAACTTTAGCTTTAGCTGAAAGTTGCTCCGGTGGCTACATTTCACACCTGATTACGGCTGTACCTGGTTGTTCACAGTACTACCAAGGCACTGTAGTTCCTTACCACAATGCCTTGAAGGAACAGCTACTTGGTG
>JALRIY010000292.1 GCA_023255285.1 Algoriphagus sp. | reverse complement strand
ATGACAAACCAATTTTCACATCCTTTTGGTGCATCACCAGCCACATCCCTAGAAGTGATGTTGACGTAAATGGTCGGATCTAGTGGGACTGTTTGGTTCTTAAAAATAGCTTCAAATTCTGCTTTATAGTCCTCCGAGAAAAAGATGTTGTGCAATTCAAGATTTGGAAAAGTGGATTTGACGCCCCAGTAAAAAATGATGGCAGAACTCGATCTGTCTTCTTTCAAAATGCGTTCAGGGGCCTTTTGACGGGGAAGCAAGTGGCGATAGGTGGGGACTACATCCATGTTGGAAATCACCAAATCGGCATCTACTGTTTCAGTTACAGTCTGAATACCAATGGCTTTGTTTTGTCTCACTAAAATTTCATTTACTGTTTTGTTGAGGTGTATGGAGACGCCGCATCTCTTGGCCAGTTCTGCAATGGATTCACTAATGGATACCATGCCTTTTTTGGGCACAAAAGTGCCATAGTGCTGTTCCAAGTGTTGAACCAGAGTCATAATGCCAGGTGTTTGGAAGGGGTTAGAGCCATTGTACGTGGCAAATCGGTCATAGAGTTGCACCAAATGAGATTCCTCAAGCTGTTTTTGATTGACCTGATGCAAGCTCTGTCCAATTTCGAATAGGGATAAATGCTTGATGCATTCCCAAGTTTCTTTGCGCAATAGGCCCCGCCATTTGTGGAGTGATTGCTCCAGAAAAAGGGGAGCAGTCAGTTCGTACTTCAGTTGAGCGCGATCGAGATAAGTCTTCAGTCTCGCTGCAGGAACTCCAAGTTGATCCTCCACTTCTTTCAGGTAGGCTGATTGGTCGGCATAGGCATTTAAAATAGTCCCGTCTTTCCAAAAGTATTTGCACCCAATATTCTTCTTAGTGTATTGAAAATGGTCTTCCGCTTGTTCCCCAGCCAGCTCAAATAGTTCAGTAATAAAATGAGGCATAGTAAAGAGCGAAGGCCCCGCATCAAAACGGTAATCACCTATTTTGAAGGATGAAAGTTTACCTCCTACGAAACCATTGGTTTCATTAATATCACCCAGCGGTGTAGAGGTTCCATGCGCATTGATAAATCCAATATCTTCAGGATTGAGTTGTGCATTCTTTAAAGCATTCGCCATAGAGCGTCTAGGTCCGTCTGTGGAAGGTGCGGTAATATGATAAGCGTCGGCACTCATTCCGTACCCGCTTAACTCAGCATAAATTTTAGCACCACGTTTTTTTGCAGATTCGTATTCTTCAAGGACCATAACCCCGGCACCTTCTCCGATCACAAAACCATCTCGCCCTCTATCCCAAGGTCGAGAAGCTGATTCTGGGTCATCGTTTCTACTCGATAAGGCTTTCGCAGAGGCAAAACCAGCAACAGATAATTCAGTAATGGCCGCTTCAGATCCTCCAGCAACCATCACATCAGCATCGCCATATTCAATCATTCGTGCAGCGTCACCAATACAATGAGTTCCTGTGGTACAAGCGGTTACGATAGAGATATTAGGTCCCTTCAATCCATACATAATGGAAAGATTACCTGAGATCATATTAATTATTGTTCCTGGAATAAAAAATGGAGAAACTCTGCGTGGGCCTGATTCATCATAAGTATCATTTGTATTCTCAATCATGCCTAAACCACCAATTCCAGATCCAATGGCCACGCCGATTCGTTCTGCATTTACTTCGGTCACCTCGATACCAGAGTCTTTAAAAGCTTCCATTCCTGCAACTAAACCATACTGAATAAAGGTATCAATACGTCGTATTTCTTTTGGAGGTAGGAACTCTGCTGGATCAAAGTTTTTCACTTCTCCAGCCACTTGAGAAGCAAAGTTACTTGCATCAAATTTGGTGATTTTGGATATTCCGGACTTACCTTGAAGGGCATTTTGCCAAGATTCGTTCACTCCTATTCCGATAGGAGTGACCAATCCCAGTCCAGTCACTACGACTCTTCTACGGGACATATAATTTAAAAATTATTGATTGTTATTGATGTAATCAATAGCTTGCTGAACTGTTGTGATTTTTTCAGCATCTTCATCAGGAATTTCAGTGCCGAACTCTTCTTCAAGAGCCATTACTAATTCAACTGTGTCGAGGGAGTCTGCGCCTAAATCATCGATAAAGGATGATTCATTCTTAACGTTAGCAGCATCTGTACCTAATTGCTCAGATACAATTTTTTTAACTCTTTGTTCGATGTCAGACATCTAATTACCCCTTATTATTAAAAAACGCTATTTTAGCAAAAACTGGCTCTTTTGATACAAAAAAGTTTAACTTTTTTAAGCCATCAACATGCCTCCATTGACATGAATTGTTTCACCTGTTATGTAGGCTGCATCATCAGATGCTAGGAAGCAGACGACCTTTGCTACCTCTTCTGGATGTCCGAGTCGAGCAAGCGGAATTAAGCTAATTAGCTTATCTTTGTGTTCTGGATTTAGCGAGCGAGTC
>JALRIY010000291.1 GCA_023255285.1 Algoriphagus sp. | reverse complement strand
TAATCCTCTGTCGGTTCAAAATAGTGAGGTTTTGTATTTTGCGGGAGAGTCCTACAGACAATTAGGTGAGCTTTCGAAAGCGTTAGAATTTTTTGTCCTTTTGGAGCAGCAGCCTCCATCTACCTACCGGATAAAAGCACTTCATCAACTAGGTAAAATTGAGCTAGAGCGTAAAAATTACGAAGAAGCACTTCGCTATTTGGAACCAATCCTAGAGCAGTCAAGAACGCCCCTAGAGGAAGTTGAAGTTTTACAAGGCATACTTCAAGCGCATTTTGGGTTGCAAAATTACCCCCAGACAATAGTTTCAGCCAATCAATTGCTTGCATTGTCAGGAATCCTTCCTGATGCAACCCCTAAGGCACTTCTAATAAAGGGGAAAGCACTACGATTAATGGGGCAATATTCGGATGCTGAAGATAGTTTCGGCCTCCTAATTCAAGAATACAAGACCGAGGAAGGTGCAGAAGCCCTTCTTTTACTAGCGCTTAGATACCAAGAAAAAGGGGATCTTATTGGATCCAATGAGCTGATTTTTGAGTATTCTGAAGGATTTTTACCGTTTGATTACTGGTATGGTAGCTTATTTTTGCTGCTTGCTGAAAATTACGTTGAACTTGGAGAATTATTTCAAGCAAAAGCCACACTTCAATCTATCCTAGATCAAAGCACCAATGCAACGGTTAAGGAGAATGCTGCATCTATCCTAAATAGCCTAAACTAGATTATGAGAAGCCTATATCAACTCTCCGTGTTTCTGGGATGCTGCTGGATTGGCTTGCTCCAAGTAAAAGCGCAATCCACTCCGAAGGGAGGGATAAAAGATCAAGAGTTTATTATTCAAAAAGATCGAATTATTCGTCTTCCAAAACGACTTCGAGCTTTTGAAAAAGCCCCTGTATTACCACAAGGAAATCCATTGCAAATTACCAATTTTCTTGTAGCCCCCTTTTTCTTGAAGGTTCCTGCCCAAGCTATTACCGCCGAAGCAAGTCCATGGGATGGCCAACTCCCAAAGTCGGATCAATTTCCTGGTTTTGTTCGAATTGGATATGGTAATTACCTAGCTCCAATAGTAGAAGGGCGCTATTCTTCCACCCAATCTGAAGATTGGCAGTTTGCCACCAAGGTAGTGCACCAAAGTTATGGGAAAGGACCAGTAAGCTGGATGGGGCAAGAAAGCAAAGAATCTCAAACTAAAGTTATAGGAGATGTGAGTTACTTCATGGACCAGTCAGAAGTATTTTCCAATTTGAGTTTGAAACGAGCTGCTTATACCTTTTATGGGGAAGATTTGGGATTTAGCTACCCCCCCAATGTAGATGTGTTTGGACCATTTTTTAGCACAAATCGTCAGTTACAAGGTGATTTTTCAGTAGGGATTCGTGATTTAGAAAAGGTAGGTCCAATAGGATACGAGGCAAGCGTGCTACTTTCTGGTTTTCAGGATAGCTTTTCGGTCCGTGAAAAGGAGTTAGGATTTCAGGCAACTGGGAGCCTAAGGCCTTCTAAAGAACTTCAGGGAACTATCGGGATTTCACTAGTTACTTCCGATACCAAAGATCGGGAATACGACTTGAAAAGGACGTATTTTTCACTTCAGCCGGAAGTAAATTACAAGTGGAATAAGTATCAGTTTACGGCAGGTGCGGTTATAGTGGCTGATAATGATTCACTTGCAGCAAGAAAATCTGATTTCCGGTTATTCCCTGTGCTAAAATCTAACTACCAAGTAAAGGAGGATTTAAACATATTTGCTTCAATTTCTGGCAAAGTAGACCGTGCTACTTACCGAAGCTTTGTTACAGAAAATCCTTTTCTTGGACCTAGTGAACAGTTATTAAATACTGTAACAAAACTGTCATTTGAAGCTGGTGTAGAAAGTGTGGTATCGGATAAGTTATTTTTTAGAGCAGGTATTGACTTGCGGCGCCAATCCAACCTCTATTTCTATGTGAATTCAGCAGCAGACACTTCTCGATTTGAATTGGTTTACGATGAAAAATCTACCGTTTTCCGTGTGAACTCAAGTATTGAACTGACTTTATCTGAGAAGTACAGTGTGTATACCCATGCTGAGGTGATCCATTATGGATTGGAAACGCAACAAGAAGCCTGGCATAGACCCACCTGGTTAGTGAGTATGAATCATCGAATTGTGCCTATTAAAAACTTAATCCTTCAAGCTAATCTTCAGGCAATGGGTGGTTTGAAAGCAAGAGGTATTGGAGGCCTGTATACCTTACCTGTGCAGGTGGAAGTAATCAAATTGCCTGTTCTTCTTGACCTTTCCCTCCACGTTGATTATGCACTTACTTCTCGGCTTACTGTTTTTGCCAATGGAAACAATCTGCTCAATAGGAGTAATTCTAGGTGGATGAACTATCCAGCTAGAGGGACTCAAGGGCTAGGTGGACTAAGTTTCAAATTTTAAATATCCTGGGTTTCAAGGTTGGGCTTTACCT
>JALRIY010000290.1 GCA_023255285.1 Algoriphagus sp. | reverse complement strand
CTTTGCCGCTGCAGTTTTCTTTGCCATAGGGTACTGATCAAAATGTGCTATTTTAGGCCTCAAATATAGTAATCCCGGCCTAAAAATTAGGAGTACTCGTAAATAATTCGCCGTTCACATGATTTTAGAGTCCCTAGAACTCATTCAATTTAAAAATCACCTTCATAGTAAGCTGAGCTTTAGCCCGCAAGTTAATTGCTTGTTAGGCAGAAATGGGAGCGGAAAAACGAATGTCTTGGACGGAATCCATTACCTCTCACTTACCAAAAGTGCTTTGCAATCAAGCGATGCCTTGAGTATTCAGCACGATACTGATTTTTTTACCGTAAAAGGCAAGTTTACGGTAGACGCTCATCCTTTGGAAGTACGCTGCACCTTAGAGCAGGGGAAAAAGAAGCAGATTTTTCAAAATGGAAAAGTTATGGAAAAGGCAAGCGACCATGTAGGTAAAATTCCACTGGTCATGATTGCTCCAGACGATACCGAATTGATCAAAGGCGGAAGTGAGGGGAGGAGGAAATTTTTCGATGGCCTCCTTGCCCAATTAGATCATCCCTACTTAGATCAACTGATCCGCTACCATCATTATTTGAAGCAGCGCAATGCCCTATTGAAGCAGTTTGCTGATACAGGTCGGCGAGACCTTACTTTGCTTGCCACCTACGAAGAGGAACTAATTCCTTTAAGTCAATCCCTTGCCAAGCGGCGTGCAGCATTGGTAAAAGAAATAAGCCCTTTGCTGCAAAAATTTTACGAAGCCTTGTCTATGGGTCGAGAGCAGGTAGAGCTAAGTTACGAGACCGAAGCACTACGCGAAGATTTTGGCGGATACTACTTGGGACTTCGACCCAAGGATTTTGCGACCAAAAACTGCAATGCTGGCATCCATAAGGATGATTTCGATTTTCGGATCGAAGGCCATCCGCTGCGTAAACTCGGCAGCCAAGGGCAGCAGAAGTCATTTATTATCGCTTTGAAATTGGCCCAGTTTGAATTGTTTGAAAAAGCCAAGGGAGAAAAGCCCTTGCTGCTGCTTGATGATATTTTTGATAAGCTAGATGAAGAACGCATTGAAAGGCTTCTGCAGTTGGTCTCGCAGGGCAACTTTGGGCAGCTCTTCATCACAGATGCCCGACCGGAGCGTTCCAAGGAAATCTTAAGTAAACTTCAAACTGAAGTCGCCTATTTTTCTCTTGAAAATGGAGAGGTGTCAAAAAAATAAAGGGCCAAAGCCCTTAATTTTTTCTACCACAAAGTAGTTGGATATTCTCCTTGATCGTGTAGCTGCTGCAAGGCCTCAATCACCACCGGACGATCTTCCGTATAGGTCACTCCAAACCAGGTTTTCCCTCCTGGCAAAATCTCAAATGCCGCTTTATTGGCTTGAATCAGGTTATTAGCCACAGTGGGAATGTAAAATTCCGATTTCAAATTCCCTAAGTTGGCTGGTAAAAACTCCTGCCACATCGTTTCGATAGCTTGGAAAACCGCAGGATGAAATCCCCAGAAATTCATACTTACAGGGGTGTTGGGAGCGATCTCTAAGGCTTCTCCTTCTCCTCGACTGAGGATTTTGTCTCCCTCCTGCGCAATGGAGGTTCGCTCGGTCATCCCAATCAATTGCCCCTTAGCATTTGTCTCGCATACTCCACGACTCACTGTTCCGTGCGCAGAGAGTACATTTTTAAGCGCATAGCCCACCATGGCATGCAGGTTGGCCTGTACATCCGAAGTCAAAAACTTACCTAAAATAGCAAAAGCTTCTTTTCCATAAAAATCATCTGCATTGATGACTGCAAAAGGTTCGTGTACCACATCTTTTGCACAAAGTACCGCATGCGCAGTACCAAAAGGCTTGATACGATCTGCTTGCTTTAAGTCCGCAGGCACAAAACTGTTTAAGGATTGCAAAACCCATACTACCTCAATCTTCCCTTCAAGCTTGGGCATAAACTTCTCCTTTGCTATTTCTAAAATTTCTTGCCGTACAATAAATACTACTTTTCCAAATCCAGCCCGGATAGCATCAAAAATCGAATATTCAAGAATAGTCTCCCCATTCGGGCCAAAACCATCAATTTGTTTGTTTCCTCCATAGCGACTGCCCATACCGGCCGCCAAGACTACGAGTGTTGGTTTGCTTGTCATAGATTCAATTAAAAAACGCACACAAATTTACCCCGAATTCCCTTCCTAACAAGAGCCCTACCGGCATACTTTTAAGTTTATTTTTGAAGCTCCTAATTTATTTTATTACTTGTTTTGGCAATAAGTAAATTGATTTTAAAACTAGTTTTTAATTTTTTTACACTTTTTTTTATTTTTATGATTCATTTTTTATCCTGTTTTTTGATTATCTGCTGTTTTTTGACTTATTTTAGGTTCTATTTTTAAAATATCACCTCTCCCTTAAGAAAAATGAAAAAAATCGAGGCCATTATTCGCACTTCTCGCTTTGATCACATCCATCGTTGTATTTCCAAGTTAGGGGTCAAATTTCTATCCTTCTACGAAGTAAAAGGAATGGG
>JALRIY010000028.1 GCA_023255285.1 Algoriphagus sp. | reverse complement strand
CTCGGCAAGTACCCAGTTTTTTCCTGCAGACGCCTTTACTGCAGGCCTTCTCCCTGCTGCAGTCGGCAATGTGTGGTGGATTACGGTAGATGAAACTTCCTTTACCTACAACTTAAGGAGACTTGGCTCGGCTACGCTATTCTCCGTACGATTTGACCTAACCCAACCCCTCGAAACCCCTCCTGCTCCCTGGGGCTGGGTAGATTGATGGAGAGGTTCCTCAACTCTACAAAAAAAAATAATCTCACGCAAAGGCGCAGAGGAGCAAAGCCGCCAAGGGGTTTTGATCTTCGCGACTTTCCTTCTTTGCGCGATAAAAAAAATCACGCGAAACCAGCTTACCGTAGGCAGGGGGTTACGGGCTTTACTAATTTCTTTGAGCCTTTCCTGCTTTGCTAGAGGGTACTCTTTTTTTAATGGTAATGTTGGAGGAGAATATCTACGATGCGCTCGGCGGTTTTGCCATCCCAAAGGGGGATACCTTGGTACTGTTTCCATTCACCGCGTAAAATTTTATCCAAGTAAGGCTTTAGGCTTTTAGGATCAGTGCCTACCAGCTCATTGGTACCTAGGTGAATGGTCTCTGCGCGCTCCGTGCTATCTCGTAAAGTTAAGCAGGGTACATTCATTACTGAGGCTTCTTCTGTTACTCCCCCCGAGTCAGTAATGATTCCTTTTGCGTGCTGAACGAGGTGATTAAATTCCAAGTAGCCCAGCGGGCTTATCAAGTGTAGATTCGGAGCAGAGATTTCCAAATGTTCTAAGTTTTTGGCAGTTCGCGGATGCACAGGGAATACCACCGGAAGTCCAGCGGTTCCCTCCAAAATAGCCTTCATCAACTCTCTTAGCGACTCCTCCTGGTCTACATTGGCAGGGCGATGCAGGGTGACCACAAAATACGCTTTAGGGTTCAATTGGTCAAAGGGAGCACCTTGAGGCTTGGTAAAGCGAGCTTGCTGAGCGAGCAGCGTATCGATCATGGTATTGCCCACAAAGTGAATTTTTTCTTCTGGTACCCCCGCAGTACGCAAGTTGGTATTTGCAATTTCAGAGGTGGTAAAAAAATGATCTGTTATCGAGTCGGTAACCATACGGTTAATCTCTTCTGGCATGTTCAAGTCTCCTGAGCGGATACCCGCTTCTACGTGAGCCACCTTGATGTTCAATTTTTTTGCTGTAATTGAACAGGCGAGGGTGCTCGTTACGTCGCCAACAACGAGTACCAAGTCTGGACGATGGGCCATCAATTCCTGTTCAAAGGCTACCATAATTGCAGCAGTTTGCTCTGCCTGTGTGCCCCCTCCACCACCTAAGTTGGCATCTGGGGCAGGGATATGCAGCTGCTCAAAAAAGTCCCCGGACATGTTTTTGTCATAATGCTGCCCCGTATGCACGAGTCTAAAATCTACCAGCACACCTTCTGCTTGCTTTTTTTGCAAGGCATGAATCAGCGGGGCGATTTTCATGAAGTTTGGCCGAGCACCGGCTACTAGGGTAAAAAGAGGCATAGCAAAAGCGAATTGACAAGTAAAAGTACGGGAATATCCTTTATTTTCTGATTCAAATAATTGGAGGGAGGATATCTAGGACAACGCCTTCTTTATTTTTTAATCAAATCAAAATCAACTTTTTTCAAAGGCTAGAGAATGACATTGTATGGCTTAAATTGGAAGAAGTGTCTTGTTTTTTGTTTCTTTGTTAAATTATATTTTTAATCCCCCCTTTTTCCATGGGAAAGTTGCTGACTAGTCCTCGCCTTTTTGCTTTTTTTCTGCTTTTGGGAACGGTTTCCTGTGTGGAGTCTGTTGAAAACCAAATTCAAATCTATGACAACAACTTTTCAAAATTAGATCTTGCCAATTTTGAAAATGGGCGTTTGTTTATCTGGAGAAACGATACTATTGCAGGGCATTATAACAACGAGGAAGTGGCGGTTACCCTTTACGATTTGCCTGCGCACAATTATTTAAAGTTGACTGCTGAGATCCTTGTTCATGACAGTTGGGACGGCAACTGGGACGATGGTATTTCTGGGCCCGATTACTGGTTTATGGGGATTGATAGCATGGATGTGGTCCGGACCACCTTTTCTAATAGTCCCTGTGTAGCTACATATTGCTTGTATCAATCTTTTCCTAATGAATTTTTTAGACAGAATCGCCCAAAAACTGGAGCCATTGAAACCAACCTGCCAAGCTTGTGCCTTGGAGGCTCTATAACCACCACCAGCCGTTACCGAGTAGAAAAGCTCATTGAACATTCCAAAGTGGACTCCGTGCGGTTTTTCATGCGGGACGAACTCAAGCAAACCAATAGTCCTTCGCCGATTTGTGATGAGTCTTGGTCAATTGCCAAAATTTCCATTTTAGCCATTCAAACCAATTCCAGATGAAAATTAGAATACTAACGGCTGCGATTGGATTGTTGGGGATGCTTGCATTCGGTCAGGGAGCCAGAGCTCAAAGTATTGCAGTGGGAGCGCCTTCTTTGGAAGACTACCTTCGAAGATTGCAGTTGATCGGAAAAGTGGATTCTGCCTCCTCCTTTATGATTCGCCCATTGCTTCCTTCGGCTGCATTTGGATTAGCTCATGGCTTTGATTTGGATGGAGGCTTGGTCGATCTGGACTCTTCCAGCTACCACCAACGTATTGGGAAGCATGGTAAATTTTTATTCCTCCCTGCCTTGGTTAAAAGTCAATATACCTCTACCTACCCTTTTGCTACGAACGATGGCGCCATGATTCCAAATCGTGGGTTGCAACAGGTATTTAGCTTGGGAGCTTTTGTGGAATGGTGGAAATTCAGTTTGCAGTTGCAGCCCGAACTGATTCGAGCTCAAAATAAAGAGTTTATCGGGTTTCCTATTGAACAGCAGTCCACCATCCTTTTCTATTACGAATACCTCAACCGAATTGACCTTCCTGAACGCTTTGGTGAGAGCGCCTTTCAAAAATTGGTTCCAGGACAGTCCAGTTTTCGCCTAAACTTGGATGCGGTTTCCTTGGGGGTATCTACAGAGAACCTTTGGTGGGGTCCTGGTAGACGAAATTCCTTGCTCATGGGAAATTCTGCCCCAGGCTTCTTGCACTACACGATGAATACTCGTCGACCTATTAAGTCTATTATAGGATCATTTGAAGGGCAAGTCCTAACTGGAAGGCTTAAAGCATCCAATTTTCTGCCTCCACATTCGGATTACAACTTTCAGCAAATGGATGTTTATTATCCCAAAAAGGAAGACGGTGATCGTCAACTTTCAGGGCTGATTGTTACCTACCAACCCAAGTGGGTGCCTGGTTTATTTTTTGGATATGGTTCTGTCAATAATGTGTACCGTTCCGAAATAGCCGATTTAGAGGATGCTCTTCCCCTATTTAATGGGAGAAAGAAAAATCAGCAAGTACTGGATACTATCCAATCCAAACGGCAGCAGTTTAGTACAGGCTATTTCCGATGGATAGATCCCAAGGGGCGCTTTGAGTTTTATGGGGAGTTTGGGACTCGTGACAATGACCGTCCTTTCATCGACTTTATCACTACTCCCGAGTCAGGCAGAGCTTTTACCTTTGGGTTTTCGCACTTGATGGACTTGAAAAAAGAGAATCGCTTTTTAGAGTTAAGCTCTGAGATGACCTTTTCTGGACAAACTATTCGAGAAAATATCCGTCAACTCCGAACCTGGTACATTCACGATCACGTAAGGCACGGCTACACCCATCGGGGTCAACCATTGGGTCTAGGGAATGGTCCTGCGAGTAATCAAATCTTTGCTGGGATTGCTTGGATTGAAGGAATGAAAAAAATAGGCATTGAACTAGAGCGAATAGAGTACAACAATGATTTTTATTATTTCCGTTACGAAGAAGTAAAGGATTTTCGAAATAAATACGTAGATCTAGTTTTTGGACTTGTGCCAGAATGGAAGTTTGGCAACTTACTTGTTTCGGGAAAATTTCAATACGTGAATACGTTGAATTACAAGTGGTACTTGGAAAATAAACCTGAAAAATGGTTTATTCCTGGATATGACCGAACCAATTTTGTAGGGCAGCTAGGGCTAACCTACCTGTTTCGATAAACATTTAATGATGCTTATGCGTGCAACAAAAAATGCAGTAGTAGCGGTTTCTTATACCCTACAAGTTGATGATGGAGAGACGGGGTTCCATTGGTTCGAAACGGTGACCGAGACTGATCCATTTTACTTTCTATTTGGTCATCACAACATTCTACCCAAGCTGGAAGAAGCTTTGGAAGGAAAGGCTGTTGGAGATAGTTTTGCGATTACCATTGGTTTTGAAAATGGGTATGGAGACTACGATCCAGCCAAAAAAGTAATTATCCCCAAAGCGAATTTTAAAGAGGAAGGTAAAAAAAATAGGGATTTACTGCGTGTTGGCAACGTCATTCCGATGCAAGACGATAAAGGAAATCAGATGCGAGGTGAAGTGCTTAAAGTGGATTACATGGGTGTTCATTTGGATTTTAATTCTCCCTTAGCTGGATTGGACCTTCAGTTTGAAGGAAAAATAGTCAGCATTAGAGAAGCCTTACCGGAAGAGGTGAACCATGGACATGTGCACGGTCCAGATGGAAAGCATACCCACTAAAGGAGTGTTATATCAGTTGCGGATATCGTATCCATAACTGTGGTAGGCAAGTTCAATGCTCAACTCTTTAAGTCCTTCAATTCGTTCGGATGGATAGTATGCAAGTGCTTTGGTAAGTAAGTCAATTGCTTTTTTATATTCCTGCAGGTTAAAATGTACAATGGCCTCGTTGTAATATTGCAAGCCTACCAATTCGTGTAAATTTACTTTTCTAAAAATGGTGTTGTCAGCGGTATTTACACGGGTACCAGCTAGGCCTTCACTGATGTTTCGTGCTACTACGCCTCCTTCACCGCTGTAAGCAGCCAGGTAATTGCTTACTGCAGAGGTAGAAGTAATCATTCCTCCTACTGGTAGTGTGCTTTCTAAAATCACTGTTTTTCCATTTAGAAACACTTCCAAAAATACATGGTAGTCTGTTTCGACGATTTCATAGGAATATCCATAGCGATCTAGCAAGAGGCCTAGTAGTGCTGTGCCACTTACACAATCGTATTTTCCTTGGTTTAAAAGATCCTCTACCGTAGAATGCTGTTTGTAATTCTTCAATAAGCGCGTGTGTGTTTTTTGAAAAATAAGACGAAGCAAGGCTAAGGAGTCTAGTTTTTTGGCTGCTTTCTGGTCAAGTTCTTGTTGAAGAGCTTCCCAGTTTGTTAAGGGAGTATTTTTTTCATACTCATTCACAAAAAGGCGAATAGAAACAGGGTTTTTCGTTTCAGGATAGGCTAGTTCCCAACTAGAAAAATCGGAATTGACCGGTTGAATACGGGATTCTTGGCTAAACCCAAGAACAACAATCCCTAGGAGAAAGAGTATTATAGGAAGTGTTTTTGCCATAACTCATCAAGTTAATATTAACTGAATGAACGAAAGTTAACAATTTGGTAACATTAGAGCAAGAAATAGAAAAAAAATTAACATTGGGGTAATTTAAAATCGTCCACAAACGACAGCCCACGGTCCACCGCACACCTAATTGGACATCCAACCTTATTTTCTCTGGTTAGTAGTGAAAAAGCCTATAATTATAAAAATTACAAACCTACTCGTGGTGGTAGGGCTCGTTGCGCAGGATGGTCATAGCCCGGTACATTTGCTCTATTAAAAAGGGGCGGATCATTTGATGCGACAAGGTCATTTTAGAGAGTGAAATTTTTCCATGGGCCCGTGCATATACTGCCTCAGAAAAGCCATAGGGACCTCCCACAACGAATATAAGTTGCTTGAGACCGCTATTCATCTTCTTTTGTAAAAAGTCTGCAAACTCCAAGGAAGAATAGGACTTGCCTCGCTCGTCCAATAAAATCAATTCATCAGAGGAAAGGAGTTTTTTGAGGATGAGTTCTCCTTCCTTTTCTTTTTGAAGAGCTTCAGAGAGGGACTTGCTCTGCTTCAGATCTGGGATGACCTCCAATTCAAAACGGATATAGTGCCCAAGCCGGGCACTGTAGTCTTGTATCAATTCTTGGATGGCTTTGCTATCGGTCTTGCCTAAGACGATAAGTTTGATTTGCATAAGCAGGCTTAAAAAAAGGCTAGCTCAAATGGGCCAGCCTTGGTGTTTTAGATCAACTCTTTTCTCTTAAGAATGGCTTCCAAGAATTTTTTATCGTTTTCTGAATTGAAAATTCGAAAGGGGAGGTGGATAAATTGAGCTTTTGAAAGGTACAATACAAAAGCATCTTTTGTAATTTCTACCTTTTTAATCATGTTCCATTGCACGGGCATTCCTTCTTTTACAGAAACCTTCATGACGATTTGTCGACTGTCAATTTCGTAGGCCATTTTTTGAAAAATGGGTTTGTTCTGTTCCATCTGGGTCACCCCCGTAAATTGTATAGCCCAGAATAATACATACAATCCATAGGCAATCAATGCTCCGAAAAACCACCACAAGGAAGCTATCCAGAAGTAGCCACAGCAGATTGCCAAAGCGATCAAAATAACCCACCACTGTTCTTTGAGGATGGAAATTAACCCCATCTTAATGTAGGTTCCTGTAGGGAGTTGGTATTTTTTGGTTTTGATAATCATGGTGACGAAAGTTTCGGCAGCAAATATCCACCTATCCCATTGATTAAGCAAATACTAGGCGACCAAAGTCTTGCGTTCCGACAGTTAGTATTTGTTATTTTGGGATGTTCTTGTAAATTTTGAACAAAAACCAGATGAGTTCCACCCTTCTCGACTTTATTCTTTGCGGATTTACATATGTCCTGTTGAGCTACTTTTTAGGAATATGGGCCAAATCTAAACTCACGAATGCTACTGGAAGGGATGAGGAAGATGGAGGAAGCATTGAGGCTATGCCACCTGTGTTAGATTTACCTCCAGGGGTATCTTGGCCAAAAAAAGAACTTGTGGAATCAGAATAAGGGGGTTCTTTCCGGTATTAGTGACATTTTTCACAGATCCCCTGAACGAGTAGGTTCATTTCTTTTTTCTCAAAACCCTTTGGCAGGGGAATTGCAGGTAGGGAAATGGCTTCGAGGCAGATCGTCTCATCGCATTTTTCACATTTGAAGTGCACATGCTCGTGGTTGTGCGCATGCGTCTCTTCCCCATGACTACAAAAAGCATATTTTGTTGCCCCGCTATCATCCAATACTTTGTGTATTAAATCCTTCTCTAAAAATGTTTTTAGCGTGCGGTAGATGGTAACGCGATCAAATTTTTTATTCAGCGTTTCTTCCAAATCCGAGTGAGAAAGGGCAATACTTTTGTCCAAAAACTCCTCTATGATTACCAGTCTACAATCTGTAATGCGTAAGCGGTGGTGCTTTAAGATTTGAAGTGGTGTGGACATGAATTAGGGATTGATATCCAAAGTAACAAAAAATCAGGTATAGAAAAAAAGGGCGCCATTTGGCGCCCTGTTTACCTTAATCTCCTGAGGATTCTTTCAAGATTTTGTTGATTCGTTCTGCTGCATCTTCGAGATGAAGTTTACTCATGCGGTCAGAAGTTCTTCCGATGGCTGCCCTAATCTGCCTTTGAAGTGTTTTCAATTCTCCTCTTGCCATGGGACGAATATCAGATTGGGAGGCATTAATTTGTGGGCCCACAAAGGCTCTAAATTGAGCTGGCAGGGGAGCCACGCTTCCTGTCAAGAGCAATTCCAATCGCTCGATGTGTGCACGTTGCAAAGCTCTGCGGTGCACGTCTATGGTGTTTCCTACAGCAAGTTCGGTCCAAATACCTTTTCTCAAATCATCAAACAGCTCTGTGATTTTGTAGGCTTTTGATCCATTCAATGCTTCGTTTTCAATCACCCTACCTAATCTACCCCACTCCAAGATGCCGTTTAGGGTACTTACTTGGATGCCACGAATACGCTCTAGTGCACCGAAGTCTTCGATTCTTGCAATGATGGATTCGTCCATTAACCAGCTTGGGGTACGGAATAACTGCCTGTTGACAAAGTCTACTGCGGCCTTCTGCATTTCTTTGCTTTGGTGGGTGTATACGGCTTCCCCTTGTCCAGAAGATCGGTAGATCTCCATTACGCCACCCACATGGGTACGTACATGGCCCATGTAGCGATTAAATTGGCCGATTACCTGTCCGTACATTTCTTCTAGGTCATCGTAATTTTTGGAAGGCTTGTCCTTTTCAGTTGTCCATTCGCGTAGGTTAGGCAGGATACGCTTCAAGTTTTTGATTCCATATTCAGAAGCAGTCACGGAATTGTCACCCAAATCTTCCGATTGAGTAGTGGGGTCGTAGCTATTGCCTTGACGACCGTAACGATATACAGGATCCCCTTTCTTGTCTAGAATCCACTGGTTTAAGGTGGCAAGTTCTTCTTCTGGACTGTTGGCCTCTAAAATGGGCTTATATCCCCACATAATGGCATATTTGTCGTAAGGCCCTACATCTGGCATCAAACTCACACCTTTATCTTCAGGCTGAGCTACATAGTTGAATCGGGCATAGTCCATGATGGATGGTGCCGTACCAAATTCCTTGGTGAAGGCCGCATCACGCAATTTTTCTACAGGGTAAGCTACCGAAGAAGCAAAGTTGTGCGGTAGGCCAAGTGTATGTCCTACCTCATGGGCGGAGACAAAGCGGATCAAACGACCCATTACTTCGTCGTCAAACTTGACGGATCTTGCATCTGGGTTGATCGCAGCAGTCTGAATAAAGAACCAGTTGCGAAGTAAGTTCATCACGTTGTGGTACCATCCAATGTCGGACTCCAAGATTTCTCCAGAACGAGGATCAGATACATGTGGGCCATAGGCATTTTGAATATTAGAGGCAAAGTAGCGAATCACCGAGTAGCGTGCATCCTCAGGACTCCAGGTTGGATCCTCTGCTGGGGTAGGCGCTTCTTTTGCCAAAATCGCATTTTTAAAGCCGGCGGATTCAAAGGCTTTTTGCCAATCTTCTACGCCTTGCTTCAAATAAGGTACCCACTTGGCAGGGGTGGCAGGGTCAATGTAATACACGATGGGTTTGACCGGCTCCACCAATTCTCCACGAGCAAATTTCTCGCGATCTTCTGGCTTTACTTCTAGTCTCCAACGATCCAAAAATCGTCTTGAAGAAGCTCTTTGCTCATCTGCCCCATAGTCTACATAGGATCTCGCAAACCAGCCTACGCGCTGGTCAGCAAGTCGCTGCTGCATCGGTACTTTGGGAAGCAAAATCATTGAAGCATTCATCTCTAGCGTAATCAAGCCAGTTACACTGTTGGATGGAGGTTCGCCAGCAGCATACGTGAGTACATAGCGTGCCTCCACGTTGATGGGATAGCTATGGATATGCTGAATATAAGAACGCTCGTTATCCAAACGTGTTACCCGATACTGGGTTCTACGGTTACGCTGTAATCCCAAAGCTTGATTGTCTTTTGAAAACAAGTCTGTCGCTTCAATTACTGTACCTGTTGAATCCGTTTGCCGTGCTTTAATTGGGAATCGCTGGAGGATAGGTTCCAAATTGGACGCCGCCACCGCTTTGGCAATCGGTAAGGAGTCTGCGGCATAATTGTTTAAGGAAACAACCTTCAGTAAAATGTCGTCTTTATTCTTTTCCCAACGAACCATCATGTTACTGGTGTTTTCACCGCCATAGCCGATGCCATCAGCAGTTTTTGCGATACGCACCACTAACAACATATCCCTTCCGAGCAAGGAGTCTGGGATTTCGTAAAAGTATTTTTCGTCGATTTGATGTACCTTAAATAGTCCAGCCATGGTTTTTGCTTTGGCTGTGACAACTTCTTTGTAAGGTTTTGGACCGGTGGCTGGCCCAGACTGTGCAGGTCGTACTGCAGGAGCTGTTGTGGTAGGGGCTTCCTTACCTTTTTTCTTTTTCTTTTGGGCAAAAGAATCCTCAGCCTGAAGGAATGCACCAAGAAGGCCTAACACAAAGGCAGTTCTCCTTAATACCATGGGGATGGATGTATTCATAGTTTATTTCTATTTTTTTGAAAATATACTAACTTCCAAAACGGGATGATAGGATGGTTCCTAAACTAATTTTTTTACAGGCGGTTGCATAGTAAAATTAAAGGCATTGAAAAAGAAGTATGGTGAGGTATTGATTGTTGGAGGAGGGCTTGCCGGTCTTGTAGCTTCCATATTATTGGTCAAAAAGGGCTACTCTGTTACCGTAGTGGAAAAAAAATCCTATCCTTTTCATCGTGTCTGTGGGGAGTATGTTTCCAACGAAGTTCTTGGATTTTTGAAGCGAAATGGGCTCTATCCAGATTTTTTAGCGCTTCCCTCCATTGATACGTTTGAGTTTTCAGATACGAAAGGAAAGGCTGTTCTCCTCCCCTTAGACTTGGGCGGTTTTGGAATCAGTAGATATGTTTTAGATGATTGGCTGTACCAAACAGCAGGTAAGGAGGGAGTAACCTTCCTTACGAGTACTACGGTAACCGATCTCGAGTATTTGGAGGAAGAGGATTACTTTCAAGTAGCTCTTTCAGATTTTCAAACCTTGAGAGCGCCCATAGTATTAGGCGCATTTGGTAAGCGAAGCAAATTGGACCAGGTATTGGAGCGACCTTTTTTTACGAAACGAAGCCCATATATTGGGGTCAAATACCATGTTCAGGCAGAAGGATCAACCAACACAGTGTCCTTACATAATTTTCAGGGGGGCTATTGTGGGTTCAATGCTATCGAAGAAGGAAAGTTTAATCTCTGCTATTTGGGTAATCGGGATCAGCTCAGGCAGTACGGTTCCATTCAAGAAATGGAACGGGCTGTACTTTGGAAAAACCCGTTGTTAAAACGAATATTTGAAGAAAGTACCTTTCTCTGGGAAAAGCCGGAAGTAATTACGGAAATCAATTTTGAGCGCAAAAAGCCGGTAGAAAATCATTTGCTCCTGCTAGGGGATTCAGCGGGATTAATTACTCCACTTTGTGGCAATGGGATGGCGATGGCGATGCATTCGGCCTTATTGGTGACGGAGGCCTTGGAAGAAGGAAATACCCGACAAGAGATGGAAGAGCGATACACTCAATCCTGGAATGCCCAGTTTTATCAGCGTCTAGGAGTGGGTAAGGCTATACAGGGACTTTTCGGTTCGGGTAGGGGTTCTGTATTGGCAAGAAACCTCATTCAGCAAGTACCATTTGTGGCCCGTACGCTAGTCAAAAACACCCACGGTCAACCCTTCTAATGTCAATTAAACACTTGCAGAATCTGGGTGTTTTCCAGAAAGTAAAAAATAAAAAAGGCATTCAGTGAGATGGCAGAAATGAAATTCATCCCCATCGCCCAGCTATAAATCGCGTATTTTTTAGGCTCTCGAAGGATCAGTACCATCCAGATCAGGAAAAATAGGGCAATAGGCGCCATAGCTGCTAGGTAGTATCCTGCGATTGACGTTTGCCCTTTATCCACAAAATAACAGATAAAAGCAGAAGCCGTCAACACAAAAAATAGTGTAGAAAAAACAAAAGTACCCTTGATCCCAAGCAGTAGGCTCAGCGTACGATCGCCTCTACGGGCATCTTCTCCATGCTGGTATACCTGTGTAAGTGGGTAATTGCCCCAGAGCATGAGGCTAGTGAGTAATCCTGGAAGGAGGATATGTGGCTTGGAAAGCACCTCCCAACCTAAATTGCTCAGGCCTGCATAGGCCATCGCGAATGTAAAGTACCCTTGGAAGAGTCCTGCAATCACCCAGCTGGTCCAAGCATATTTTTTTAGTCGGATGATAGGATGGCTATAGGCCATGCTGACTACCCCATACAAGCCAAGCATACCTGCAAACTCCCAGTTGATCCATGCCCCCAATGCCAATGCAACACCAAAAAAAGTGAGTGACCAGCTGTACAGGTCTCGAGTCACCTTGGGTGGATGTTTTAGCCCTCCAATGGACTCTTCATCCTTGTCAAAGTAACTGTTGTATCCGTTGCTACTGGGATAGAGAAAAACATGCAAACTCAAAAAAACAAGCAACATCCGTAGCTCGTTATGATTGGGCGTTAAAGCCAATGCAAAAAAGAAAACCGGCATCAAGAAAAATGAAAATGGGATGCGGAGGTGCAGGAGCGTGGAGCGTGTGATCATTTGCTATTTTTCATGGGGTTCAAGATACAGCTATTTTGAAAAGGGGCCATGGACAAACTAAATTAGAACTATTTTGGTAACTTAGGTCCATGGATTCCAGTATCGTTAGTATCGGCATTTCCAATCCTGGAGCGCCAATACCCCAAGCGAAAATCTCGCGGTTCATGCAGTTGGCTCACCAACTGGATGGACAAGAGCAACGAAAGCTTGATTTTTTGTACAGAAAGTCTGGGATAGAATCACGCCACAGTGTTCTGAAAGATTTTGAAAAAGAAGAAGTGTCTGAATTTACCTTCTTCCCCAAAAATAAGGAGTTGCATCCTTTTCCGGGTACTGCTGCACGAATGGATGTCTTTGAGGTAGAAGCAGCTGCACTTGCTGAGCAGGCTGTTCGTACGGCCCTAGTAAAGGCTCAGGTGGCACCTTCTTCCCTAACTCATTTGATTTTGGTGTCTTGCACAGGGATGGTAGCTCCTGGGGTAGAATTAGACTTAATCCGTAGATTGGATATGGCTAGTTCAATAGAACGCTACTGTATTCACTTTATGGGTTGCTATGCAGCTTTTACAGGACTTCGGCTTGCAGATCAAATGGTCAGAGCCAATCCAAATGCCCGCGTTTTGGTGGTCTCTGTTGAACTCTGTACGTTGCATTTTCAGAAGGAATATACCGAGGACAATTTATTGGCCAATTCTCTTTTTGGGGATGGGGCTGCAGCTGCTCTAGTTATGCAATCCGACACTGGCTTGCAGATTAAAAAGTACTTTAGTGAAGTGCTTTGGGAAGGGGAAAAAGACATGGCTTGGAGAATCGGTGATTTTGGATTTGAGATGCGTCTAAGTCAGTACATTCCTTCCTTACTCAACCAGGGAATCCGAGGACTTCGCGATCTTTTTGAATCTAAGTTTAATTTTTCTCAGGTACAGCATGTAGCGATCCACCCTGGAGGCAAACAAATTTTGATTCAAGTTCAGCAGGCATTTGAACTAGCTCCAGAAGTAAATCGACACGCATTCGAGGTGCTGCGTACCTGCGGCAACATGTCTTCAGCCAGTATTTTGTTTGTTTTGGAGCGAATGCTGCAGGATGATTGCATTCAAGGAGAAATTTTAGCGCTAGGTTTTGGTCCTGGTTTAACCCTAGAGACGAGCTTATTTGAAAAACGATGAGTAAATTTTCAAAACGTTCCAAGGAAAAAGAAATTATGGACGACCTGGATTGTTCGGGTCCCGTCTTGGAGCAAACCCTTCGGGAATTGAAAATTATCAATCGCTGGCTGGGAGGAAATCAGGTAACCAATTGGGGGCTAAAGAGCTTAATTCAAGCAGCAGTACCTCAGTCTAACTATCAGGTGATGGATTTGGGCTGTGGAGGGGGCGATATGATTGCGGTCATGGATTCCTGGGCCAAAAAGAATAAATTGTCTATCCAGTTTATTGGGGCAGATGCCAATGCCCATACCATTGAATTTGCCAAACAGCGGCAGCAGGAAGTAGAAGGTGTGGAATGGCAGGTTGTGAATGCGTTTGATCCCAAGTTTTTGGAAGAGCAGGTGGATTTTGTCACATGCACCTTGTTTACCCATCATTTCACCGACGAGGAACTAATTCAACTTTTTTTAGTGTTGAAAAAAAAGGCAAGGATAGGGTTTGTAATTAATGACCTCCATCGTCATCCCCTTGCCTATTATGCAATCAAATGGCTGACCGCTTCGTTTAGCAAATCTCCCATGGTCCAAAATGATGCTCCACTTTCTGTATTGCGGAGTTTTAGTCGAAAAGAGTGGCGGGGGATTTTCCAAGAAGCTGGCCTACACAAAACTAAAATTCAGTGGCGCTGGGCGTTTCGCTGGCAAATAGAAGTAACCATTTAACACGATACCTATGGAATTATCTCCAGAAACTTTAAAAACCATTTTGAATGAAGGGATTGAACTCCTTTATCAGGTAATACCCTCCTTAATTTATGCGATTATTTTTTACCTCATAGGCAGGTATGTGGTCAAGAAATTGATTTTAGGCTTACAATTAATTTTAGAAAAAAGAGATACCAACCTTTCTTTAAGTACCTTCTTATTAGGATTAGTTAAAGCGCTGCTTTTTGTTTCCTTATTTATCGGTGTGGCCACGATTGTAGGCGTACCCATGTCGTCTTTCTTTGCGATTTTGGGAGCAGCAGGATTGGCAATAGGCCTCGCTTTGCAAGGATCCTTATCCAATTTTGCTGGGGGAGTTTTGATTCTGTTGTTCAAACCCTTCCAAGTAGGGGATGTTATTATTGGGATGGGACACAAAGGAACCGTGCAGCGAATTGATATTTTGTACACGCACTTATTTACTTTTGATAACAAGGAGGTCGTTATTCCGAATGGAAACCTCGCCAATGCAGATGTAATCAATATCACTTCACAACTGTCAAGAAGGGTGGATATAAACGTGGGGGTGGCTTATTCCTCGGATTTGAAGAAAGTAAGAAAGGTCGTACTTGGAATTTTTGCTAAGGATAGTCGCATTCATTCCGAGCCTGAGCCGGTAGTATTGCTAAATAATTTTGGGGATAGCTCCTTGGATTTGGTGATTAGAGCATGGACAGATACCGATTGCTATTGGGAAGTTTACCATGAAACTCTAGAAAAAATTAAGGAAGCTTTTGAGAAAGAGCAGATTGAGATTCCCTTTCCGCAGCGGGTGGTTTACCACATGAAAGAAGAGGGGATTTAATTACCACTTGGTTTTTTAGAATCCGTTTCAATGCTTTGGTTATTGTGCGAATCAGACGGAGAGCTTTTGGGTGATCGGACACAGCCCAAATTATGAGATAGTGGAATTTCTTGAGGTAAGACCCCAACCCAATCGCTAAGATCCCATTCTTCGGGCTCGGCAGGGAGTGGGTTGGGCTTTTTGGGGTTCATCTTTGATTCAATAAAAATTACTGTAACGAATTAAAAGTAGAAAAACTAAGGTAAAAAGAATTCCCGGCATCTACTTCCAGCAATTCCTATCTTTGTTCATGAATCACTTTGATTTTTCTCCAGAGCAGCTCGAACTCAAACAAAAGGCAACTAAGCGAAGCGTGACTCAACTGAGCATCCTTCGTGTCTTTTCCTTCTTTGCCTTGGGGGTAACGGTAATTTTAACCCTCTCCGAGCACTGGGCATGGTTGCTCCCCTCCTTGATTCTTTTTTTCCTATTTGTCCTACTCATCAATCGGTTTAACTTTCTGAAAGATCAGGAAAGAATTTACCTAGCCTTACAGTTACTCCAGTCTCAAAAAAAGGCCCGTCAGGAACGGAAACTAAGTATTTTGGATTCAGGAAATGAATTTGCAGACAAGGAACATCCCTTCGCAGGGGATTTGGATTTGTTTGGTTCTCACTCTCTTTTTCAACTCCTCAATCACTGCACTTCCACTGGGGGGAAACAACAACTAGCCGCCCTCCTGAAGTCTGCGGTCAATCCAAAGGCAGCACAGCAACGCAGGGAAGCAGTAGCTGAACTCCAACAAAAGCCCGATTTTTTGCGCTCCATGGAGGCCATTGGGATTGCCTTCCCCGAGGGAAAGGTGGTCCCTTGGAAGCTCTGGCTGGAGCAAAAAGAAACACCTCCCAATCTACTCCATTGGATTCTAGCCATCTTAGGCCCGCTAGGTGGTGTCTTGGTTCTTTTTTTGACTAGCCAAGGGATCCTCCCGCAAGTTATTTTAGGGGCTTGGTT
>JALRIY010000289.1 GCA_023255285.1 Algoriphagus sp. | reverse complement strand
AGGCCGACAGTTTTTGGACAATACGGCCAATGAGGCTCGGTCCTTGGATGCCTTCTTTACAAATGACCTGCGAATAAGTTATTCAGCGACTCCTCGCTTCTTCAAAGGGCTGGAAGTGAATGTACTGATTAATAATATTTTCAATGAGCTATACGAGCCCAATGGCTACACCTTCAGCTACTTTGTACCCGGTAGATCAGGCCGTGAATTGGTGACAGAGAACTTCTACTACCCTCAGGCAGGAACGAATTTCTTGATGGGGGTAAAGATGAAGTTTTAAAGAAGTAGGACCTTTCTTCTTCCTTCTTTATTCAGCGTTCGGTGTTCGTTATTAATTAGTAATGTCGAATACCGAACGCTGATTGAAGAGTGCAGAAAGAAATTCGTGGATAATACAAATTTCCTATCATCACGAATGATAGGTTTCTTGTCTCTTGTTTCTACTCAATCTTGGTACATTCCTGCCTGCTGCAGGCAGGATACTTGGTACTTCGTACAAATTTCATCTTCTACTCAGCAGCTCAAACAACCTTTCATTCACGTAGTAATTTCCGGTTCCTAGTCTTTCTTTTCGTAGCACGCCATCGGTAGCCAGTTGATTGAGGTAGTTGGCGGCCGTGATACGGGAGACGCCGAGGTCGCGTATGAGAAATTCAATTTTGGTGTAAGGATGCTCAAAGAGATTGTTGAGCAATTCTTGGGAATAGAATTTATACCGAGTACGAAGCACAACTTGCATCTCAGCTATCAGGACTTTAAGTTCCTCAATCAGTAGTATGGTTTCTCTAGCGGTGTTTTCCACACCTCGGATCATGTAGCTGATCCAACTTTCCCAGTCTCCATTTTCTCTTACGCCCTGCAGCAATCGGTAGTAATCTGGCTTATTTCGGATGATGTGGCTGCTGAGGTAGAGAATGGGAAGCTTTTGCAGACCGGTCAACACCAGATACAGAATGTTTACAATCCTTCCTGTCCTTCCGTTTCCATCGTAGAAGGGGTGGATGCTTTCAAACTGGTAGTGAATGATGGCCATCTTCACCAAGGGGTCGTAGTTGCTCAGCTCTGAATCGTTGATAAACTGCTCCAGGTTGGCCATCAGGCTGCCGATTTCAGCTGGGTCTTGTGGTGGGAGATAGACGATTTCTCCGGTTTGGGCATTTTTTAGAGCAGTGCCAGGAAGCTTTCGAAAACCAGCATTATTGCCTTCCAAGGTCTCTTGAATCTTAAGGATAGTCTGATTGGTGAGCAGTCCTTGATTCTGGACCAACTCAAATCCCCGCTTCATCGCGGCTACATAGTTTTGTACTTCTTTGACATCTGGAGTGGTGTTGACTTCAAAGTCCAGATTGGCTTTGTACAAGTCGTCGTGGGTAGTGATGATGTTTTCGACGGAGGAACTGTCTTTTGCTTCCTGAATTCCCAGTGTGTTGAGCAGGATGATCTGATTGGGGATCGATCGGACGATTCCCTTCAATTCTGCTAAGGCAGCATGCGCAGCAGGGAGCTGCTTGAGGATGGATTTGGTTTCCAAGTCCTCTGCATAGGGTAAAGGGATCAGCTTCCAAGTCATACTTTGTAAAGAAAAGTTGATTTTCTTTACAAAGATAAGCCCTTGTGTAAAGAAAACAAGCATTTGCTTTACATTTAGATCTCCATATGTAAAGATTTGTCGATTTTGTTTACAATGGGAAAATACCCGCTTTCCTACGGTAGGTAGGCCTCGGTGGGCTCCTTGAAATAATAAAGGGAAATACGATTGAAATACACGCCGCTTCGCTCTTTGAAATAGCAGCAGGATTAACTATTTCACTGAGCAAGTCAGTCTGCCGCAGGCTGGCAGGCTCGGTTTATTTCCACAGTATTTCAACTTGTCTCTACCTTATGTGTTTTACCTCACTCCGGAAACAAAGTCTTATCCAATCCCGGCACGATTCTCAGCGCGTTTTTGTAGTACACCTTTTTCAAGATTTCGTCTGAAAGCCCCAATCCATACATGCTCCAAAAGGCATGGTATTTTTTGTAATAAGGAAAATACTCGTCCTCGGTTTCCAGTACTCTGAAGTAGGTATAAAACTCCTCCTTATTGTAAGCATCTTTACCAAAAAGTATTCGATCCTGGTACTTGGTGAAAAATTCTTTTGCCCGTCGTGGCTGTCTTCCAAACTCTGCGATCACAGCGCCAATGCCAAAATTAACATTTGGATAGCGATCCAAGTGGGCCCCAGCAGCATCCAGATCGTTGGCCATCCAACCCATATGCGCATTAATAAAAGTGGTCTTGGGATGCTTCGCAAATACGCGGTGCTGCTCGGCGATGATTTGCTCAAATGGCGCTGGGTCAGTTGCAGATCGGCGGCGATTGGGATGCAGTTTGAGTTCCAACCAGCGTTCGTTCGTAGAATCCATAGGCTGCCAAAATTGTGCAGGATCAGCAGAATGAATAATTACAGGAATCCCAAGTTCCCCAGCCTTTGCCCAAACTGGATCCAAATCAGGATGGTCCACGGGAATTCGCTTTCCACTATTGTCCTTGGAGTTCAA
>JALRIY010000288.1 GCA_023255285.1 Algoriphagus sp. | reverse complement strand
ATTCTATTTGTAGGGGAAAAGCTGGTAGGCCAAACCAATGAACCCGCCTATGTCGTTGGCCCATCCCAGGATACCTTGTGGGTAATCACAACTTATTCGGGGATTTTTTCACCTAAGGCACGCGCAGAGGCGATTCAAACTAATTTAGAAGGTATACTAAATGATTCGGAGTGGGATTCAAAAAAGCTAATCCTAGAAAATAGAGGTCAAAATATTGACCTAATTTACAATGGAACGCTACTTAGTACGGTGCAGGCAGAAGACACGGTAGGCACATCCGCATCACGAAGTCAACTTGCGGAAGCACACCGACAACAAGTTGTCAACTCATTAGACCGCTACGTTCAAGACACCAGTGTGTTGAGTTGGTTAAAAAAAATAGGCCTGGTAGCCTTAGTACTTTTGGGTGCTTTCCTTTGCATGAGGTACTTGGCCAAATTATTTCGTTGGGTAGCAGAAAAAATTGAGGCTGAAAAAGATAAATCCATACAAGGTATACGTTTGGGAACCTATGCCCTACTAGACCCTAGACAGCAAGTAGCCATCTATTTGGGGATGCTAAAAATTGGAAGATTTGTGCTTTTTGCCTTGGTGGTGTACCTCGGTTTAACTCTTATTTTTGGCTTATTTCCACAATCTCAAGATTTAGCCAAGCTACTTTTTCAATACATCCTTGATCCATTGAAATTGATTGCTCTAGGCCTTTGGGACTTCTTTCCAAATTTGGTCACCATCCTGGTAATTTCAATTGTGGCGCGTTATGCACTCATAGGAATCAACTACCTCAAGGAAGAAATTAAATCAGGCAATTTAACCATCCCTGGATTCTTTCCTGATTGGGCAACCCCAACCTACCAAATAACGCGCGTACTTTTTTTGGCCTTTACCTTTGTAGTTATCTTCCCCTATTTACCGGGAAGCGATTCACCTATATTTCAAGGGGTCTCCGTCTTTTTGGGCTTCCTATTTACTTTTGGATCGGCTGGTTCTTTAAGCAATATTGTAGCTGGAATAATCCTTACCTACATGCGCCTATTTCAAATTGGTGACCGGGTGCGAATTGGCGATACTGTAGGGGATGTGGTTGAAAAAAACATGCTGGTCACTCGGATACGCACCATTAAAAATGAACTTATCTCCATCCCAAATTCCACCGTGATGAATAGCCACACCATCAATTACAGTGTGGATGCGCCAGAAAAAGGACTTATTTTACATACTACACTCACCATTGGCTACGATGTGCCTTGGCGCGAGGTTCATCAAGCCTTGCTGGAAGCTGCTGGAAAAACAACCTTAATTTTAGAAGATCCTGCCCCTTTTGTATTGCAAACTAGCCTTGATGATTTTTACATCAGTTACCAACTGAATGGCTACACCAAACATCCCAATCAGCAAGCCAGCATTTATTCTGAACTGCATCAACATATCCAAGATTGCTGTGGTCAAGCAGGAATTGAGATCCTTTCTCCACATTATAGAGCCCTCCGGGATGGGAATGAATCCACTATCCCTTTAAAAAAATAAGTCTCAACAAACGGATTCAGGTAGGTAAGATGTCTTTTTTAAGGTCTAGCTGTATAGACCTAAGTCCACAGCCACTTTCAGCTCCTCGTTGTTTTACTAGCTATTCAAATTAAGAACAGCACAATTTTGGCATGAGCAAAATTAGCCTTCATGCCCATTTACTTTTTTTGGTTTTGGCTACAACATCCATTGGGGCCTGCATTTTTTATCTCTCAAATTCATCAAAGTTATCTCAAATCCACCAAATCAGAAGTTGAGCCAGGGCAAACCTACCTTTTTGCCATAAAATTCTCCTTAGCTTCCAAAGTGAATGAAGTAGGATGTTTACACCCCTCCTGCGCATTTCAAGAGCATCTAAGCAGAAGTTTTAGGTGCTGCTTTCTAATAACACCCAAACTATTGATGAAAAAACTCACCTTTTTATTTATTGTCCTTTCCAGTGTCAGCACCTCAGCACAAGATGTCTTTTTTAAAACGGGATTTAACTCCACTTTATTCAATTTCAAGGACCAAAACGGGGTTAAATTAACCTCTTTGCTTCCCGAGATGGGGAACTCCTACCAATTGGGGGTAGGGCTTCCTTTGCTTGATGAGCTTTTAAGGTATGAACTTGGATTCACCTTAGATACCTACAATTCCACAAACGAAGACCCCTTCAACCAGTACAGTTGGAACACCAACTATGGTGGGATTAAAAATTCCTTGGGTATATACCCATTGGTTGACGAATTGACTCTTGGGCTGGTTGCTAACCTTGGATTTTCAAAACTCCTTTCTGGGACTCAACAGATCAATAACTCCAAGTATTCGCTTACCACACATCCTGAGTTTAATGGATTGATGGTTCAACCCGCGCTTGGCCTAGACATTTCCTACAATCTTCTAAATGAGACCTACCTAAGTTTTCAATACGATTATTCCAAGACTTTTCGGTTTAGAAACACTCAAGAAGAACGGCTTTCCTTTACCAGCAATCGGATTCTTTTTGGGATTCATATCCTTATAGATTAGTATGAAAAAAATAGCCGCTACC
>JALRIY010000287.1 GCA_023255285.1 Algoriphagus sp. | reverse complement strand
CCATTGGTGTTTTTCGTGCTTTGGATTATGCTGATCCCCGTTTCCAGAAGAGTGGGCTTTATCGGGATCTTTTTGAAAGTCAGTTCTGGCTTCTTGAAAACTCGGGTGGGACATTAGACGAGGTCTATTTAAAAATGGAGGGATCATTAGATGCAATTTTATCGAGTGTGGGAAAGAATGCACTCCTTTACAACGAGGTGTCCGCCTATTTGCTAGAACTTCTCGAGCGACGTAGTCTCATTAATGCAGCGGAATACCTGGCGCTTAGGGTACTCGAGCAAGACGAAGTGGTGTTGCAGCCACGTTTGGCAAGGCAACTAGAAGGCTATCGTGCGATGAAAGTGGGGGTCACTGTTCCTGATATTCAATTTACAGGAGATATCTTGTTTCAGGGCAAGCCCATATCCAATCCTTCCCGCCTTTCTGAAGTGACCGGTCCTTACCGCTTGGTGATTTTTGGGGCGAGTTGGTGCCCTGCTTGTTCAGAAGCAATGGCCGAGTTAATCCCCTTGTATGGAAAATGGAACAAGCTTGGGGTAGAGGCGATTTTTGTTTCTCTGGATACAGACCCAGCCGCCTTCCAAGCCTATTCTGAAGGCCTTCCTTTTATCGCTTTTTCGGATTACAAGAAATGGGATACCCAGGGGGTCTCGGATTATTTTGTATCCAGTTCGCCTTCTTTTTTTCTTATAGATTCTTCAGGTCAGCTGCTATTACGACCTCAATCTGTCAAGCAGATCGATGCCTGGGTGGATTGGAAGTTGAGTGGGGATATGCAGTAGGGTCAATTTGTCAACGGTCTACAGTCCAATTACGACAGCCGTTAGGTGGTGCCAAAGCGTTTATCATTCAAATATTGATACGGTCTATTACTCAGAAAAGTGTAGTGATGGTGGTTCGTCGACCATCAACAGTTGACAAAATTCTCAGCAGTCCACAGTCAATTGTCGACAGCCGCGTCATAGGTTAACTGGGTATAAGGTCTAAATTTTAATACGTTCTTTATAAATAGACTACAATTGGCTGTGGTCCATCGACCGTCAACTGTTGAAAAAATTACATTAAAACTTATAGTCAAAGCATTTCAAAATCCGATCTCGTTGTCCTCTTCTTTTTTGGTTTCCTGCGAGAAATTGGTAGCGTAAGGAAAATTCATGAGACCCTTTGGTATTGGCGCCTACTGCTGAAATCATCCAGTCGTAGGAATAGCCGAGAATCAGTCCGTTTTGAAGGGATACTCCAAAAATTCCAATCAAGGATTCGTAATTTTTTAATTCACTGGACGTTGTCATTAATCCTCTAAAGCCGAGGCCAAAAATAAATGAATCGTACTTTGTTTGTGCACTAAGATCCAATTGAGAAAAAATACCTTGTTTTTTAAAATTGGCCATTAAAGAAAAATAGCGTTCTCGATCGTTGCTCCAATAGCCTGCTGAGCCCAATTCTTTCTCCCATCCTGCCTGTATTCCATATTTGATAGGTAAAAATTCAAACTCACTGGAGGTGGAATTCAACATTCTGGGATTGTTTAAATGATGTCCACTTATCCCAATCCAAAAATCTGGATTCGCATACAATACCCCCACGCCCAAATCTAGGTACCCAAAAGGGTCCAATTGATTCAGATAATCTATTGAATTTGGATTTACGGATCGGTTAAACACATCTATTTGATCTCCATAGATTAAGCTCTCCAAATTCCCACTTCTTCTCGCATAGGTAATTTGTGTTCCCATTCGAAGGCTAGCAAAATTGGATAGTTTTAGATTATAAGCATAGAGTGCTCCAATTTCAGTGGTATTCAAACTCATGTTCTGTTCGTTATACGAATTTACAACCAACCCAATCCCACTTTGCAGGTCAAAACTGTAATGATCTATAAATGCAGAATACCCATTAAAATCAAAATCTAAACCAGGCCATTGTTTTCGGTAATTGATTCCCATTCGGGTTAATTCGCTCGAGCCGGTCAAAGCTGGATTCAAGTTCAATGGGCCAGAGTAAAATTGAGAAAAGTGAAAGTCTTGCGCTTGGACCTTTGAAAAAAACAGGAGGCAGATAATGAGAAGAGTTAACTTATTCATGGGTTATCTGCCTAAATAAAACATGGATGATTCTTCAATAACTCGTCCATCTAGGGTGGTGTAGCGTACCTTACAGACATAATTACCAATTGGTGCTTTTTCACCTTTGTATTTACCATCCCAGCCTTTCGATTCCATTTCCTTCGTTTCAAACAATAATTCTCCCCACTTATTCATAATTAAAACATGAATATCTTGAATATAAATGAATTTAGGGAAGAAATGATCGTTTACACTATCATCATTAGGAGTAAATACATTTGGAAATTTTAAGTAGTAATCTGTGATGACAATATCTCGCGTAAAACTGACCACACATCCTTCTAGATCTCTAATTTTCAATTCTACGGTATAAGTTCCTGCTTTGGCATATTGATGGATAGGCTCCCAATCTAAGCTACTACCCCCGTCACCGAAGTCCCAAGAGGCTTCTTTGTAATCTCCAATACTGTTGTTGATAAACTGAACATCAAAGTTGACTAGGTTCT
>JALRIY010000286.1 GCA_023255285.1 Algoriphagus sp. | reverse complement strand
GCTACTGAAGAGGGAACAGAAGTGGCTGGAGCTGCTGCTGGGACGGAAGCACCTAGCGCATCCTCTTTGGTCACACGTCCATCCTTGCCCGTGCCAGCTACAGTGGCTGCAGGAATCCCTTTTTCAGCCAATATTTTTGCGGCTGCTGGGGAAGCATGGCCAGTAGCATAGTTTTCAGTAGCAGTGGGTGGTGCTGCCACTGGAGCAGTAGGTGCTGGTGTAGCCACACTCGGACTAGCAACAGATCCTCCTACTTCAATTCGGCAGATTAATGCACCTATTTCCAAAACATCTCCTTCCTTAGCCACCTGTCGTAAAATACCAGTAGCTTCCGCTGGAAGTTCAAAAGTAGCCTTATCGGAATCTACCTCTGCAATGATTTCATCCAAGGTAACCATATCCCCATCTTTCTTGAGCCAGTTGGCTAGAGTCACTTCCGTGATGGACTCACCCACAGTAGGTACGATCATTTCCTTGATTTCGGAAGAGGCTGTCGCCGGGGCAAGGGAAGCTGCTACAGGAGCCGACGCCGGAGGAGAAATTGATGCAGAACCAGCTTCTTCGAGGGTACAGATTAACCCACCTATCTCTACTGTATCCCCTTCTTTCGCATGAATACGAAGGATACCATTTCCTTCTGCTGGAAATTCAAAGGTAGCTTTGTCGGATTCCAATTCACAGAGCACTTCATCTAGTTGAACCAGATCTCCGTCTTTTTTAAACCATTGCCCTACAGTAACTTCTGAGATGGATTCTCCGACGGCAGGTACTCTCATTTCTTTGCTCATGGTCTTTTATTTTTTCCTTAGAATTACTTCCTTGGTGTTTTACAGTTTTGAATTACTTCTACCCTTTCTTAAAGAGTAAGTGCTTGGGCTACTAGATTGCGCTGCTCCTCAACGTGAACTTTGTTATATCCAGTGGCAGGAGAGGCACTTGATTTTCTTGCAATCACTCGCATGGGGAGTTCTTGGTACAACAAGCGAAGCAAGTAATTCCAATAGCCCATGTTTTCAGGTTCTTCTTGCACCCAAACTACCTCTGCTCCTTTGTAAGACTTAAGAACGTCGAAGAGTTGCTTTTTAGGGAGTGGATGCAACTGCTCCAATCTAACCAGTGCTACCTGGGTATTTTTCTCTTTTTCTCGAGCTTCTTCCAAGTCAAAATATACTTTTCCAGTACATAAAACCACGCGCTTCACCTCTTTTGCTTTCACGGTGGTATCCTGCAGTACTTCTCTAAATCGACCTGAAGTAAATTCCTTCAACGGGGATATTACTTTCGGATGACGAAGCAGGGACTTTGGAGACATGACCACGCAAGGTTTTCTAAAGTCCCAAGCCTGCTGTCTTCGAAGCAAATGGAAGAAGTTGGATGGCTCCGTAATATTGGCTACCACCATGTTGTACTCAGCAGATAATTGTAAGAAACGCTCAGGTCTAGCATTGGAGTGCTCCGGACCTTGACCTTCGTATCCATGTGGTAGGAGCATGACTAAGCCATTCATTTTCTGCCATTTCGTTTCGCCTGAAGAAATAAACTGATCAATCAAGGTTTGTGCACCATTTGCAAAATCTCCAAACTGTCCTTCCCAAAGAGTTAAGGCATGAGGATTGGCCATGGCATAGCCGTATTCAAAGCCTAGTACTGCATATTCTGAAAGTAGGGAGTTGTAAATATAAAACTGCCCCTTTCTATCCTTCATTTCAAGTAAGGAATTGAAGGGCTGGTTGGTGTTGGCATCGTGGATGACCGCATGACGGTGCGAGAAAGTTCCTCGCTGCACGTCTTGACCTGTAAGTCGAACGGTTTTACCCTCCAAGAGTAAAGATCCATAAGCTAATAACTCCGCAGCTGCCCAGTTGAGTTCCTTGGATTCAAAAAACATCTCTTTGCGCTGCTTCATCTGCGCCTCAATTTGCTTGATAGGTTTGAAACCTTTTGGAATAAAGGTAATTGCCTCAGCTACTTTTTCAACTTGCTCTTGGGAAATACCTGTTTCAGGAGATTGTTCAAAATCCTCTGGATTGGAGCGACGTAGATTGGCCCACTCCGTTTCGAACTTAGTTGCCTGGTAAGGGAGGGGTTTCTCTTTCACCATATTCAAGCGGTCCTGTAGAAGCTGTCGAAACTCCGCATCCATTTGCGAAGCAATCTGCGCATCAAAATCCCCTCGCTCTGTCAAATGCTTGACATAAATCTCTCTTGGATTGGGATGCTTAGAAATAATATTGTAAAGCTCTGGTTGCGTAAATTTCGGTTCATCAGATTCGTTGTGCCCATGACGACGGTAGCAAACCATGTCTATGAAAATATCTTTGCTGAATTTTTGACGAAACTCGGCAGCCAATTTCGCAGCAAATACCACCGCTTCGGCATTGTCTCCATTGACGTGAATCACTGGTGCATCAATAATCTTAGCCACATCAGTGCAATAGATAGACGTACGCGCATCGTCAAAGTCGGTAGTGAAGCCAACCTGGTTATTGATCACAAAATGGATCGTACCTCCTGTATTGTAGCCTTTCAGACCTGCCATTTGGGTTACCTCGTACACAATCCCTTGCCCTGCTACGGCAGCATCTCCATGAATAAGTATA
>JALRIY010000285.1 GCA_023255285.1 Algoriphagus sp. | reverse complement strand
TGTACCAAGCGGGAATTCGAAGTGCATCAGCCGACTCTCCACTCACTTTGGTATAAATCAACTCAGAATCGATTCGAAATTTCTTCCCTACAGGAATGGAGGCTTTCAGCGCTGGCATCAACAAAAATGATTGCCCTGCAGCCTGCTGTGCCTTCATATCTGTTCCTAAAAAGACATAATTATTAATTCGAGTCAGGGTCAAACTCGGATGTACTTGAATTTTCTCCACTGGAACCTTCACCGTTCCTTTGACTTGGTCCACACCGATATCGCTGAAGTCATTGTTCCACTCTCGGTGATTGCCACGGTACTGCTGATGGAACAAACTCGGTTTGTACAAAGCTTTGGTGTAGTCCACATCTAACCAAGGGGATATAAATAGTCCATGCAAGCGGAAGTTGCCCGGCAACAAGTATTCCCCATCTGCCTGCAGCTGCCAGGTATCCGAAAGTTTACCGATCAGCTCTCCTCCCAGATAAACCTCCGTAAAGGTTCGCGTTGGATCTGACAATTGTGGAGACCAGCGGTTGCCATTTCGTAACTTGACAAAGCTGTTGTAATAAAACTGCTTGACTGTGCCCTTTATTCCCAACTCGTTTCTCCACTCCGCAAAATCATTTCTATTTTGGGTGCTGTCCGGATCAACCAATCGCTCTTTTGGAAAAAATAAACCGTCCGAACTACTTAGCAAAGATTCAAACACGAGGGCCTGGTTTTTGCGATCGAGCACATGGTAAAACTGAAGTCCATTGCCCAATTTAAATTCCTGATACAAGTGGTATTCTTGACGCAATTCTCGCGCTCGCGACTGCTGCAGCCAAACTTTTGCGTCCTCGTAGGTAAAGTAAATAGAGGTAGTATCTACAGCGGGTGGAATGATCCCTCCGATTTCATTGACTACATGTTTCATCCTAGAAAAGGAGCCTAAAAGCCAATAACGGCCATTTTCAGATCGGTAGTTAGTATGAAATGCATACCCATTCTGTACCACCATATGGTCATCCCTCTGGGAGGGATTGAGTGTTTTGCGCACCCGCTGGGTGGAAAAATCAAAACCAAGATTCCATCGCGGATTGACATTTCGAGCAAAGGAGAGATCCAACATATTTCGGTGGCCTCCACCAAAAAAAGCAGCCATCTCCGTAAAGGGGGATTTAGAATCGTAAAACTTTCGTTTGGCTGGGTCCTTGAAATAGAGGTCATAGGCATCGAAACCCGAACTAAGTCCAATCTGGTCGGGAAGCCCAAAGTAGAGCGGCTTGGCAGCGGAGCCAATATTCCCTAAGTCCTGGTACTTCCAACCTGACTTAGCTACAGGATCGTAATTGTGAAAATTAGAAAGCAAGGTATCTACTTCGTACAAGACGAGACTATTGCGCTTGATGGCCTGCTCGTAAAAATACAGGGTGGTCTTGGGACCATAAACCTGTTTGGTACTATCGTCAAGCAGCGTCCGACGACCCTCTTGCTCCTCCTCGTCTTCCAGAGACTCTCCCAATTGCCTCCCTGCTGGCCTACTTCCAGCTGGATTTCCGATACCTCCACCTTGAGGTATGGGTCGAGGAATAGGTCGCTGTCCAAAAGAAGCTTGGGCTACCAACAGTAAAGTAAATACCAATAACGTAAGGAGCTTCCTGTTCACGGGTGAAGAAGGGTTTTTCGAAGCCTTTGAAGCAGCTGCTCTTCCTGGTTGGATTCGAGCGCTACTTGTATGGGCAGGGCAAAAATCGAAATTTTCGACCACATTTCAGTTGCAGCGAGCGTTTTAAGTTTCACTGCATCTTTTTCAGTGGTGAGCAGCACTGCATTTTTTCCCTTTTTTTGGTATAATACCTCCATTATTCGAGCTGCATCTTCGGGACGGTAGTCATAATGATCGGGAAAAGAATAAGAATCGACTACCGCATACTGTTGTTTGCAATAGTTTAAAAACGGTTCATTGTCTGCTAAACCTGCTAAAGCAATGACCGTAGAAAACTGAGTTTGGGTTGGTCCTGCCACTTGGTAGGGCTTCCCATAGGTTAAGGTGGAAAAGAAAAGATCTGCCTCCGGATTTAAGTAGGGTGCTATCCTCTTGGCTAACTCAGTTTTTTCATGCTGACTCAGTTCGGCGGGACACTTAGTCACCACCACCACATCCGCCCGCTTTGCCCCTGATCGAGACTCCCTAAGTCTGCCCATCGGAAGTAGGTAATCTTTGGAAAATGGAGTAGAATAAGGGGTCAATATAATCCTGAAATCAGAGTTTAGTTTGCGATGCTGAAAAGCATCATCCAAAATGAGGAGTTGCAGGTTAGGCCAAAGTTGCTGGATTTTTTGCGTAGCGCCTACTCGATCCTCCCCTACAAAAACAGGAATTTCTTCTTTAAACTGGGTATAAAGTTGCAAAGGCTCATCCCCCACTTCGGCTGCAGTACTGGGTGGGAGCACTTGGAGAAAGCCCTTGGTTTTGCGACCATAACCCCTGCTGAGGGTGCCTATTGCCACCTCGCCTCGTAGCTTGCGAATCAAAAATTCTACCCAGGGTGTTTTGCCCGTACCCCCGACCGATAAATTGCCCACCACCAGCGTCGGGATGGGAGACTTTTGACTTGAGATCAGTCCTCGGTTAAATAGAAAAT
>JALRIY010000284.1 GCA_023255285.1 Algoriphagus sp. | reverse complement strand
CTTCATCTACGTGGCTACTCGGAAGAAGATGTCCAGAAGGTGATGCATGGAAATTGGTTGCAATTCCTGAAAAAGGCTTGGTGCTGAGAAAAATAAAATTTTATAAAAAAAATTGGCTGATAGGCACGGAAATCAATCGATTTCCTAAGGGTTTTCTGAAAATAGCGGGCATTTTGGTACGTATTCTTGTTTTTTAGCAAACGAATCTTCGTATTTTTTGATGGATTATTGTCCAAAAAGACCCAAACCCAAAATTGCCCATGCGTAAGCCTTCCTTGTCCTTTACCCAAATTATCAACATGAATGTTGGGTTTTTTGGGATCCAATATAGTTTTGGATTGCAGCAAAGTGCTGTCAATCCCATTTACGACATGCTGGGAGCTGCACCGGATGAGATCCCCTTACTCAACCTTGCTGGTCCAATGACAGGTCTTTTGATTCAGCCAATTATTGGTGCTTTGAGCGACAGTACTTGGAGTGACCGGTATGGACGTCGTAAGCCCTATTTCTTCATTGGGGCTTTGCTTTGTAGTATTTGTTTGTTTTTCTATCCATTTAGTAGCTCACTATGGATGGCTGCCGGTTTACTTTGGGTACTGGATGCGGCGAACAATACCGCCATGGAACCTTACAGGGCCTTAATTGCTGATTCCTTGCCTGAGGAACAGGATGGCAAAGGCTTCCTGACTCAAAGTTTCTTTACCGGCTTAGGCATTACGCTAGCCAATTTGTCCCTCTTCTTTTTTCAAATTTATTTCAAAGGCAGTTGGGGAGCGCTCCCTGTTTGGGTATATGCCTCTTTTTTCTTGGGGACAGTCTGTTCGATCACCTCAGTACTTTGGAGCATGTCGAAGACCCCAGAATATCCTCCTTCTGAGGAAGAATTGGTCGCCTTGCATCTTCGTAATCAGGGCATGCCCCATCCGGCTATTCAGTTTTTTCTATCTATCCTGAGCACCTTAGTGGCTTATGCTGCGTTTTTAATCCTTTTGCCGTTCACGCTGTTTGATCGTGGACTGATTCGAAATGTGATGTCTTGGGTGGATAGTAAGCCGGCTTTACGCGTGCTTTTTGCGCAAAACCTAGAGATCTTGGAGGCGATTTTAGTCATGCCTTCTGTGATGTGGAAGTTGGCGCTGGTATACCTCTTCCAATGGTATGCCCTGTTTTGTTACTGGCAAAATTCAGCCAAAAGTATTGCCCTTTCTGTTTGGAAAGCTACGCCTTCCTCAGATCCTGCTGCCTACGAAGAAGCTGTAGGATGGGCTGGTTTGGTGAACGGCTGGTACAACATCGTCACGTTTCTTTCTGCCTTCTTCTTAGTTACGCTGGCCCAAAAATTTGGAGCGAAGCGGGTACATTTTAGCTGCTTGTTGCTTGCCGGAATTGGCTTGTTAATTTTTCCTATGCTGGAAAATAAGTATGCCTTGTTTATTCCGATGACAGGATTTGGCATTGCTTGGGCCAGTATGATGGGGATCCCTTACCTCTTGGTGGTCAACGAAATTCCCAAAGAACGCTACGGCGTCTATATGGGTATCATTAATATGATGATAGTAATCCCCATGATTTTCCAGACGCTTACCTTTGGCTATATCTCCAAAAACTTCTTAAACAACGATGCGGGACAAGCCATCCTCTTTGGTGGGGTATTGCTGCTTATTGCTGCTGTTGCTACGCTGCGAATCAATGGAAGTAAAACTACCGCTTCGCCTTCACAAGCCTCTTCAGGGCATTAACCTATTTCATCAATTCCATTGCGTACACCCATGATGGTAAATACCACGTCTATAGAAAAAATCAACCAACTTTTCCAGGCCCATTCTCTAGATACTCAGGGAGTAGACTTGGATTTTGTATCTCGTTTCCAGTCTAGCCTGCCCAAAATTCAGGGTTTATTTCAAGAACTGTATGGGGTTCATGAGGAAGCCGATTTCCAGTTGCTTGAACTTTTGCAAAGCCTGATTCTGGGCTACCAAGGACGGGAAGAATCGCTTCGAGAGCGAGATCGAAACAAGGCCGCCGAGGGCAATTGGTTTTTGAGTCAAAACCTTGCTGGAATGAGTTTATATGTGGACCGTTTTGCAGGCAATCTCAAAACCATGCCTTCCAAACTTTCGCACCTACAAGACTTGGGGGTAAATTTTCTTCACTTGATGCCGCTCTTCGAGAGTCCGCAAGGGGAAAGTGATGGTGGCTATGCGGTTTCCAATTTCCGTAAAGTAGATCCACGGTTCGGGACATTGGAAGATTTGGTTGCCCTTCGCAAGACAATGCATGACCAAGGCATGTACCTAATGCTCGACATTGTGCTCAACCATACATCTCACCAGCATGACTGGGCAGTGAAAGCCAAGGCTGGGGATCAAGAATACCAAAATTACTACTACACGTACGAAAATCGCTGGATCCCCAACGAGTTTGAGCAGGCCATGCCAGAGATTTTCCCGGAAAGTGCCCCAGGCAATTTCACCTGGAATGAGGAGATGAAGCGCTGGGTGATGACCGTATTTCACAACTACCAGTGGGACCTGAATTTTAGCAATCCCAAAGTATTGCAGGCGATGGTGGAGACCATGCTATTTTATGCCAACTTGGGTGTAGACCTACTTCGCATAGATGCGCCCGCCTTTATTTGG
>JALRIY010000283.1 GCA_023255285.1 Algoriphagus sp. | reverse complement strand
AACATTCCAACAGATTTAAAAACCCAGAAAAATTACTGTGTAAATAATCTTCAGGATGTGAAATTGAGTTGCGTACACCTGCTTGGGCTGCCAAATGAATCACTAAGTCAAATTTCTCCTGCTCAAAAATCTGGAGTAACCCATCCTTATCCACCAGATCAAGCTGAATAAATCGGTAGTTAGCTTGTGTAGTTGATTGCGTCAAAACACCTGCAACAATATCCTTTGAGGCAATGCCAGATTCAGCTAGGCGAGCATACTTCAAATCAATGCTGTAATAGGAATTGATGGAATCAAGTCCAACTACTTCTACTCCCTCCTTGAGTAAATTCTGAACTACATGAAATCCAATAAAACCAGCCGCGCCTGTAACCAAGTATTTCATGAGGTATGAATTAAAGTTGAATTTTTAAGTTGTTTATCACTTGCCATATCCTCAATTCATTATTGCCTCTTCGTAGCTTCTTAGGTAAAGCTGACTTAACCTCTTCCGATCAAAATTATCTTTCACCTCTTTGAATAGTGCATCTGCAAAACTGGCCATTACATCCCTTTTTACATAGGAAAACTCCAAAGCTTCTTGGAGAATAGCATGATCGCCAATAGGAAATATCAGCCCTGTCTTTTGTTGTTGGATAAATGAGGAATTTCCCACACAATTGGAACAAATAATTGGAACTTGCATGGCGGCAGCTTCTAAGAGTACATTGGAAAAACCTTCTGTATGGGAAGCTTGTACCACTACATCTGCAAGTGCCAGGTGGTGAGCAACATGATCCGTCCAATCAATTTGTACCACACGCGGATGTTCTCGGATGGTGGTCAAGGTCTCTTGAGCAAGTCGATTTTCTTCCAAATCCAACTCTCCAATCAAAACCAGTTTGGAGGTTGAAAGAAACTTAAAACTCAAAAAAGCACGTATCAGTTCTTCCAACCCCTTTTTAGTAGAAAGCTTTCCTATAGCCAAAATGATAAAATCATTTTCACTCGGTAACATACGCATGGTAGCAGCTACTAAATGATTTTCTTTTAATTCTTCTCGGCTAAACTTATCAAAATCGACGCCTAAGGTTGATCCATTTCCAATTATCCGAAACTTCGAAAATTCAATATCAGATAGGCCAGAGAAAAAAGAATACATTCCTGAAGAATTTACCCAAAGGGATGTTGCATTCGAAATGGTCCACTTTTCCTTTCGAGTAAGCGTAGCAGATGCAGCAGATTGGGTAACAGGCATTTCGGTCACGCTGTGAATTCGATTCGGAATACCTGCATGTTTACCGGCAAGCGTCCCCAAAAACCCAGCCTTAGCCCCAAAACTATGGATAAGATCAGGTTTTTCCCTTTTAATCAATTGAAACAAATGCCAATACGTGGCGACATCATAAAAAAAATTATCCCCTTTTGAAAAAGAAACTGCTTCGTGGGACACCCCCTCCGCTCGACAAATCGAATACACTTCCCTCCCATCTCCGCTTACCAAAAGAACTTCCCAACCCTCCTTTTTCAAATAGTTGGGGAAACCAGAGAGGATCGTCCTAAAGGTTAATGGCTCAGCAGTAAGTAAAAGAATTTTGGGCATTTAAACGTGTGGTAACAGGTACAAATGTAAAATTTTATCAGGACAACTTGGAATATTGAGACCATGACTTGTTAGATCTGACTCCAATTAGTATTCAAAAGCTTTCCAAAAAGAAAAAATCCAAAAGAAATTAATCGTCATGCCACTTTTTATTTGAATTTTTCTAAGAATCAGTAGTTCGAAAAAAAAAGCATAAATCACTAATCTAATCGGAAAAACCAATCCCAGTTTCAACAATTGGATTGATCAAACTTGTAAATATAATAATAGTACAATTTTTTATATTTATTTTTATTTAAAATAATTTTTGAATGCTAATTTTTTTATTAGTTTTATAACGGGTGATAAAATTTTTAAAATTTCTTTTTTAATCAAGCTATTTTTATGGGAAGGACTATTTAGTAATTTTTTCCTTCTTTTACTTTAGACTTTAATGCAAAATAGCCCCCTAGGAAGGGGGCTATTTCCGAATTAAAAATATAGGCAAATTAATCAAAAATCTCAGCCAATTTAGCCTCAAGACTAGGCCCTCTCAAATCACGCGCAATAATTCGTCCTTCAGGATCAAGTAAATAGGTAGCTGGAATCGCTTGGATTTGATACAATTCTGCGGCAACAGAGTTAAAGTATTTCAAATCTGAAACTTGAGTCCACGCCAATTGATCGTCAGCAATTGCTTTGATCCAATCTTCCCTACTTCGATCCAATGATACCCCGAAAACTTCAAAGCCTTTTGCGTTGTATTGCTTATACAGACGAACTACATTGGGATTTTCTTGCCTACATGGCTTGCACCATGCTGCCCAAAAATCAATCAAAACATATTTTCCACGTAGATCAGAAAGGTTTGTGAGTTTTCCATTAGGGTCAGGAAGCGCAATATCAGGAGCTACTTGACCAACTGCCAATGCCCTCATTTCATTCAATTGCTGCTTCATCTGTAAAATCGAAATTGTACCAGGATATCTCTCATCGAGCTTATTTATTAGCTCATCAATAAATGGAAAATCATTTTGTGGGTTTAACAAGCCTATAGCTGCCAAAGAGGCAAATGAGCCTCCCATGCTTT
>JALRIY010000282.1 GCA_023255285.1 Algoriphagus sp. | reverse complement strand
CGGTTCAAGGAAAATTTTAAGGTGTCCTCTCCACGTTTTACCATCACCGTGACTCCGGTATTTGCAGGGCCTTTCAACAATTCTGACACTTCGGAAGTAGACTTTTTTTGAACTTCTACGCTATCTACCTGAAGAAGTAAATCCCCTATTCGTAAACCCGCATTTTGAGCCGGAAATCCAGTATACGGCATCAACACAATATTTCCACCCCCTCGATTTCCAATTAAGGCCCCCACACCAGCATATTCTCCTGTAGTTAGCATTCGGAAATCATCCGATTCCTCCTCTGGAATATATTCTGTGTAAGGATCCAGCTCCTCCAACATCGCTTCAACTCCCACAGTCAACAATCTTTCTGGATCAATTTGGTCCACATAATAGGTGTCCAACTCCCGAATGAGCGTAGCAAAAATATCAATGCTCTTCGCTATCGCAAACAGCCGATCATTCTTGGTTTGAAATGCAACCAACCCTCCCAAAAAAAGGAGAATAAGTACTCCAAAAAGTACTGGTAATTTAATTTTTCGAATCATTTTGCTTTATAATTTTCGACAACTCAATCGGTAACCTTTGAAGCACTTGCCGCATTTTGGGTTCTAATTCACCAAAACTTAATTTACTTCCTCCTACAAAAATCACACCCAAAAGCACGCCCTCTGACGGAAACAAGGCTTTATTTAACCGATAAGCTTCCCTTAATCTCCGCTTGATGTAATTTCTTTCCGTCGCTTTTTTGATTTTTTTCTTGGAAACCGAAAAAAGCACCTGGTTGGGACGGCCTTCTAACTCTTCATCTACCCAAAATAAAACCTTGAATGGGTACAAAAAAAAAGAGGAACCTCTTTCGAAAAGTTCCTTTATACTTTTTTCGGCGTGAAGCCGCTCTGATTTTGGAAGTGTGTACTTCATTGCAAGAAAGCTATCGTATGGAAACATACGAAAAACAACCCAAAGAATTACTTCTTCAATGTCTTTTCGTCAGACACAGACAATTTACGTCTGCCTTTTGCTCTTCTGGCTCTCAATACCCTTCTACCATTTGCAGTCGCCATTCTTTCTCTGAATCCGTGCTTATTTTTTCTCTTTCTGCGAGAAGGTTGAAATGTTCTTTTCATGATCGAATATCGTTAATCTAGTTGCTTTCTTGACTTTCCTCTTGGAGATTGCCCCCAAAAAGGATTGCAAAGATAAGTACCATTTTCTTAAATACAAATGGAGGCCCTACATTTGTTCACTTCAATTCTAGAAAAATGATCCACTACACCATTTCCTGCCCCAATCCGGCTTCTCAATTTTTACATATTTCCCTTAATTTTTCTTGTGAAGCTACTAAACAAGTGGCACTTCAGCTCCCAGCTTGGAGAGCAGGAAGGTATCAATTGGCCAATTACGCCCAGAATCTACGCGGGTTAAACGTGCAAAATGAGGAAGGCCAACCCATTCCCTTAAAAAAAATAACTAAAGACTGTTGGGCAATTGAGGCAAAAGAATCCATGCATATTACGCTTTCTTATGATTATTGGGCAGGAAAAATGGATGCAGGAAGCGCTTGGGTCGACGACCAACAGGTCTATATCAACTTGGTTAACTGCTGCTTTGAAATCCAAGGGAAAAGTGAGGAAGCTATTGAAGTACACCTGGATCTCCCAAACTATCCCAAGCAAATCCTAACTCTAAAAAAAACAAAAACCTCCACCTGGATGGCTGAAAATTACCAAGTACTGGTAGATGCAACGGTTTTAGCCGCAAAAAAGGTGGAATATGAAACATACACCATCGGTAATACCCGTTTCCATACCTGGTTTCACGGAGAAGTCCATTTTGATCGGAATCGATTTATCGACCAACTTCAGGCATTCTCCAATCGAATGATTGCTGATTTTGGAAGCTTTCCAGAAACTGAATACCAGTTTATCTTTCAGCTCCTACCTTATCCCCATTACCATGGAGTAGAACATCGACGTGGAACTGTCATTACCTTTGGGCCAGCCAGTTCCTTGACAGAGGAGAAAGCCATGGAAGAACTATTGGGAATTAGTTGCCACGAACTCTACCATGCCTGGAATGTATGCCGAATTCGCCCGAAAGAATTTCTGCCTTACGATTTTTCAAAGGAAACCTACTCCCAAGCTGGGCTAATTCTGGAAGGAGTGACTACTTATTTCGGAGACCTTTATTTACTAAAATCGGGGGTATACGATTTGCCTACATACCTTCGGCATTTGGAGAAAATTGTCCAACGAGAAGCAGTTCACTATGGCTGGAAAAATGCATCCATCCAAGAATCATCCATAGATCTCTGGCTTGATGGCTATGTAGCAGGAATACCAGATCGAAAAGTCAATATCTACAGCCATGGTGCGCTGATCTGCCTTTGCTTGGATGTACTACTGCTACAAGAAGGTCGTTCCCTGGCCTATGTAATGAAGGATATGTGGGAAAATTTTGGTCTTCCATTTAAAGGATATGGCCCCCAGGATTTTGAAAAGCTGATTACTTCGAAAGTTAGTGACACTGAAAAAATCACCCACTTTTTTAATGCCTATGTTCGCGGCAAGGAGGATCTTTTCCCTACCCTAGAAGAATGTCTCCAGGCATTGGGCATAACTATCAAAAAAATAGTGTCGGAAAATACACTGCTTCACCAGGCGGGAATTCAACTTAATGGGCAACAGGTGGTTCAGCAAATCCACCCTGAAAGTAGCGCTTACCATTATC
>JALRIY010000281.1:1544-2722 GCA_023255285.1 Algoriphagus sp. | reverse complement strand
CGACGAATTCAATTTGAATTAAAGGAATTGCTCAAATCCTTTCCATCTGATCGGGTGGGACTAATTATTTTCTCCACTGAAGCTTTCCTCCAACTTCCCTTGACGTATGATCAAGCAGTCGCCAATTTGTACATCGATGGACTTTCCATAGGCTTAGTTCCCAACTTGGGTACAGACCTAAGTACGCCTCTCCGAATGGCATTAGAACGATTCCAAAACGACCAAAGTCCAGAAAAAAAATCTAGATCTGTCGTATTAATCTCTGATGGAGAGCACTTTGGAGATGACTTAGAAGGGATCGCTGAGGAATTGGAAGACCAGGGAATCAAAGTCTTCTCAATTGGTATAGGTACCGACCGAGGAGGAGAAATGCCTCGTGGCAATGGGCTGGTGCTAGATCCAAAGACTGGCAAGCCTGCACTAACCAAACTAAATCGTGATCCCATGCAGTTTATTGCAACCGAAACAGGGGGGCAATATTTTGAGATCTCCGATCAATCCCAAGAAATGGGTGAACTAATTTCTGCAATCGAAAGTTTGGAGGGAGGTATTGCAAATACCCGTATGGTGGAAGCCAATTCTAATAAGTATTTTTACTTCCTACTAGCCGCTTTGGTATTGGCTTTGGTAGATCTGATTTTGCCGATCAAAACAATCAAACTCTGATGACCTGGAGCAAAGGTATTTTCCTAGTTTTAGTATTTCTCCCCGCCACATGGACAAGGGTCAGTCGCTTGAATGATGCCATCGATCAAGCTGCAGCAAGCTATGCTGCAACGGAGTATGAACAGTCAATCAAAAATCATCGTGTATTAGTGGATGAATTTCAAATTTCATCTACTTACTTAGATTTTAACTTGGGATTGAGTTATCAATATGCTTCCCAACCAGAAGAAGCAGCGGCAAGTTTTGACAAAGCCAGCCTAAGTGCAGATAAATTTTTGGCATCCTTTGCCTACAACCAAGGGGGAGTGGTCTTGGGAAATAAGCAGGACTACCAAGCTGCCCTCAGCAAATTTCAGTCGGCTTTGATACAAGACCCATTGAATGAGGAAGCTAGATACAATTACGAATTGCTGGCCCGATGGCTTAAGCGAGATGAAGAACGGAAAAACCAAAAAGAAAATACTCCCGAACCTTCCGAATTTGCAAAACGTAAAAAAGCAGAAGCAGACCGG
>JALRIY010000281.1:0-1534 GCA_023255285.1 Algoriphagus sp. | reverse complement strand
AAGAACGGAAAAACCAAAAAGAAAATACTCCCGAACCTTCCGAATTTGCAAAACGTAAAAAAGCAGAAGCAGACCGGCTGGTGGAACAATTTAAGTTCCAAGAAGCCTTAACCCTACTGGAAGCAGCATTGGCTCAAGATGAAACAGTAGGGGCTTACCAAGAATTTATAACCAGTTTGAAAGATGTGGTGGAAATCAATCAAAAGTAAGTTAGTATTCGGTCTTTTTGTGTCTACATTTTGCCTTGTTGGGAAAGTTGCAGTAGCACAAACAGCTACTGATTTTTTTAATCGAGCAGCACGCTCCTATGTTAAAACTGCGAAGGAAAAGGCGCTTAGTGAGGTCAACGAAGGCCTTACTAAGTATCCCAATGATGCCAAACTAAAAGCGCTTAAGGAAAAACTTCTTCGTATTGTCCAGATACAACGAAAGCTCTTTCCTCTCCATTGAGGTTGGTATCCACATCATAGGCTTTCTTTGGTAATAATGCCGACAAGAAAGCTTTGGAATTAGATAGCTTGTTTAAGCCTGGTGCTAACCACCCTTCTGTAAATGATACTTTGTAATGATCTCCTTCTGGAATTACTGTAACTTGGTTGTCATAAAACCCGAGGAATCCATCTTTTCCAACATTAGTACCTACTAATACATTTCCTGAAATATACCGAACGTTGTCTGACACAATTTTCTTTTCTACCAAATTTGTCAAACTTGCTCCTCCTATAAGTTTGTAGTAAGAAGGTGACTCCACTTCTGAACCTGTGAGCGCAATGGTTTTAGAAAAGTCTACTTTACCCGAAAGAAAAAGATTTCCAATCCGTGCAACATCTATTGCATTCACTGTCCAAACAGATTCTCCTTTATTGATAGGATCGATTTGGTGAATTTGAGTTCCTACATTTCCTGCAGGGTGTTTACTGTTAATTGTATGTAACTCGATACCGTTAATAGAACCAAAAACACTTGTGCTCTTGGTAGAATTTTCGATAGTAACGTTTACTTTTCCGTTGGTTAACTTTTGTAATGCATCAAAACCAGCCTGAAGAGCTTCTTTTTTGTCTTTCAATAAAAACTCATAATCTGGTGCCAGTGGCGAAGAATCGAATCCAGAGACAAATATTGCCTTTGGCGTTTGATTGTAATCAGCTACAATATCTAGAGGTCGTTGCTTGATAAATGGCCACAATCCGCTTTTCAAAATTACTTCTTTTGTGTCACCACTTGTATCAATAGTTTCGGAAGAAAACTCCGAATCTGCTTTGATGATAACTTCAAGAATTCTTCTTTTTTCTCCACGTTTTACCTCGCTAATCGTTCCACTCACTGGCGAAACGTATTGAATCAACTCCCTGTATTTGTCATGAAAGATAGGCGAACCTATTTTTACTGATTCTCCTTCTTTTACCACCATTTTAGGTGTTAATGAAGGGAAATCTGACGGTTTGATTGCGTAATATGGTGAATTGGAAACTTCAATAATTACTTGTTCTGGTTTCCCTTTTAGCTTTAAATCAAGCCCTTTTTTAATTTTTAT
>JALRIY010000280.1 GCA_023255285.1 Algoriphagus sp. | reverse complement strand
CTTTACGGTAGATGCGACATTGATTTCGGTGATTTTTCCGGTGCCCTTCAGTGTCTTGAATGCCCGGTCAAGCTTCAAACTTAAATTATCAAACATGCTGCTTTACGGCTATATACTACAAAAGTAATGAATTTGAAGCTTTTCTCGACAATTCATCTTGGGATTTAAGTGTTTCAGAAAGTGTCTTGGCCCCAGCTACTCCTATTCTTCAAATCTTATACCGAAAAAGGTAAGTAATCCCCCAATGGCCTTTCCCACGAATTCCTTAATTTGCAAATCAAATCGCTGCATGAAGATTCAATTTCAAAAAGACATCCTGCCCCACCTCCTCGGCATTGCCTTCTTCTACCTACTTGTGGTGGGCTATTTCTCGCCTCTTGTTTTTGATGGGCAAATCATCTTCCAAGGCGATATCCTCCAATGGGAAGGTTCCGCTAAAGAAGTGCTTGACTACCGCGCAGCTACAGGGGAACAAGCGCTTTGGACCAATCGCATGTTTGGTGGGATGCCCACCTACTTCATCAGCCTGGAGTTTGCAGGAGATATCACCAACCTAGTCATCTCCATCTTGACGTTAGGCCTCCCACACCCCATCAATGGTCTATTTTTAGGGATGCTTTCCATGTATCTTTTGCTGCTCAGCTATGGGGTACGGCCGATTTTCTCTGTGGCCGGCGCTATCGCCTTTTCTTTCAACACCTACAACTTGCTTTCCCTCGAGGCAGGTCACAATGCCAAAATATGGGCCGTATGCTTAATTCCTTTAATTCTGACTGGAATCCATCTAGCCTTCGACCGCAAGCGACTCCTCGGAGCAGCACTACTTGGGCTTGGACTTCTGCTGCAACTCAAGTTCAACCACCTTCAGATCACCTACTACACGCTGATCATTGCGGTGGTGTATGTGCTCACTCGCCTTGGGTTTGATTGGAAAAAAGAAGGGCTTGCAAGCCTATCCAAAACCATCGCACTTTTGATTCTAGGAGCTATCCTGGGCGTTGGAGGAAATTTGGGTAGAATTGCTACAGCCTTGGACTACAGCCCTTACTCCACCCGGGGCAAGGCCACCATCGAAACTGCCAGTGCAGGACTTGACAAGGATTATGCCTTTGGCTGGTCCAATGGCATCCTGGAAAGCATGACCCTGCTGGTTCCTGACTTTTATGGAGGAGGAAGTACCACCCCACTTCCCAAAGACTCTGCCTCCGAAAAAGCACTGCGCTCCCAAGGATTGGAACCTGCCCAAATCAATGAATTCGTCAAAGGTGCACCTACCTACTGGGGAGACCAACCCTTCACTGGTGGACCAATTTACGGCAGTGTGATACTAGTATTTCTTGCCATTTTAGGTATCTGGGCAGCACCACGAGCCAGCCTGATCACTTTTGGATCCATCATCGTACTTTCTTTGATGCTCAGTTGGGGTAAAAATCTGGCCTGGTTCAACTACATTTTGTTTGATAGTTTACCCGGCTACAACAAGTTTCGAGCTGTATCCATGGCATTGGGTATGACGCTATTTGCGATTCCAGTTTTGGGAATAATCGCCTTGGAAAAATTAACCCAAACCAAAGCACTAAAGCCGCTGCTGATTTCAGGAGGAATAGTGGCCGGAATTACCCTGCTGCTGGCAGTCCTGGGAACTACATTCTTCCGTTTTGAAGGAGCTGGAGATGCTAATTATCCAGATTGGCTCGTCACGGCACTTCAAGCAGACCGCAAGGAGCTGCTCTCCTCCTCCGCCTGGAAAAGCTTCGCCTTTGTAATACTTGCAATTGGTGCCATCTACTTTTACCTCAAAGGCAAAATCTCGGAAAGTATCTTGGGGATTGGCTTAATTGTTCTTATCACTCTAGATGTGTGGACCATCAACCGCCGCTACCTCAATAACGATTCCTTCAAAGGCAACCCAGCAAGACAATTTTTTGCGGAAACCCCTGCGGAAAAATCCATCGCTGCCGACAAAGATTACTTCCGAGTGCTCCCCCTCACGGAAGGGCTCACCCAAGGTGCCCGCACCAGCTACCGATTCAATAGCCTAGGAGGCTACCATGGCGCCAAACTTCGACGCTATCAGGATTTGGTGGACTACCAACTGGAATTTGAACTACAAGACTTTATTAAAAAAGCCCAAGAGGGCAATTTTGACTGGGCGGGCATTGGCACGATCAACATGCTCAATACGAAGTACCTGATCGCAGGAGCGGAGTCCAACGCGGTATTTGAAAACCCGGAAGCAAATGGCCACGCTTGGGTGCCGAGCCAACTCGTCCAAGTGAGCAGTAATAAAGAGGAAATGGATAAGCTGGGCACCTTAAATACCAAAACGCAAGCGACCATCAATACCAAGGAGTTTGGCAAACAAGCTGCAGGAGTTGGTGCCATCACCCTGACCAAGCAGGCGCCAAATGAACTGACCTATCGTGCAGAAATGACCAAGGCAGGATTGGGTGTGTTTTCGGAGATCTATTATCCAGCAGGCTGGACTGCGATGGTGGATGGCCAGGAAGTTCCCATCCTTCGGGTCAACTACTTGCTTCGAGGCCTTTCGCTTCCTGCAGGAACTCACGAAATAGTCTTTACCTTTGCCCCTGCGAGTTACACCGCTACAAAAACACCCATGATTCTATTCCAGTATGCATTGGTGATTTTGTTGATCGCTGGACTAGTTACCACCTACAGAAAATCAGATGCAAGCCGCTGAAGAACAAGATAAAGTCGTTCGCTTCTAT
>JALRIY010000027.1 GCA_023255285.1 Algoriphagus sp. | reverse complement strand
GAAGAAATTTTAGATCCAAGAAGTATTGAATTCAAAACTTCTTCTGCCCAAGGAGCCTTGTATGGCAATAGCTCTAATACGCGGTTTGCTGCATTTTTGAGACATCCCAATGTTTCCTCACAACTCAAAAATCTTTATTTCTGTGGGGGTTCAGTACATCCAGGGGGTGGGATTCCTTTGGCTTTACTTTCTGCCAAGATTATGTCTGAAGAAATCCCTGAATTGAAAAAATAAATTATTTCAAAAAAAAGAGCGACCCATGAGGTCGCTCTTTCATTTTTGTAAGTGAGGATTAAAGTACTCGCTCGTATTGATTGAAGAAGAAGCTGCCTTCGATGGCTGCGTTCTCGTCAGAGTCAGATCCATGTACCGCATTTGCTTCTATGGATTTAGCAAATATTTTTCGGATAGTCCCTTCTGCTGCATTGGCTGGATTGGTAGCTCCGATTAGTGTACGAAAATCTTCCACAGCATTTTCCTTTTCAAGTATGGCAGCGATAATTGATCCGGAGGACATGTAAGTACATAGGTCTTTGTAGAAAGGCCTTTCTTGATGTACTTCATAAAATTTTCCTGCTAAATCCGCCGTTAAACGTGTTGCTTTTAGGGCAACAATTTTAAATCCTGCTTCTTCAATCATTTTTAAAATTGCACCTGCGTTGCCTGCTTCGAATGCATCTGGCTTAATCATGGTGAATGTTCTGTTTCCTGCCATGGGATTTGGAGTTTCATTGGTTTATTTCGGCTGCAAAATTAGTTCTTTTTGATTCATAATTTGAAACGGGCAAAAGAAATCTCTCCTAGGTGCTTCAAGATCAGTAAATTTGATGCTTTGGGATTTGTCTAAAATTTGTTGACATTTGCTGCCTCCAAAGCCAAATGTGCTGCTGAATCAAATTAATGGAAGCTTTAGGTACGTTTATCCAAAAACTTTCCTTACCAAGGAAAATTATCATTACCACCCACGTAAAGCCGGATGCAGATGCATTGGGTTCTTCTTTGGGGCTTTCCAATTACCTGATCAAGAAAGGGCATGAGGTAACGGTAATTTCTCCATCGGATTACCCTAATTTTTTAAGTTGGATGAAAGGCAATGAAGAGGTCTTAGATTTTTCCAAGGAGGCACATAAAAAGCAGGCTTTAAGTAAACTAGAAAAGGCTGAGGTAATTTTTTGCTTAGATTTTTCTGTGTTGAATCGAGTGAATGAATTGGGGGAATTGATTCGACAGTCAAAGGCCTACATTGTCAATATAGACCATCATCAAGACCCAGAGGACTTTGCACAGTTTAGACTGTGGAGTACGTCAGCAGCAGCTACTTGTGAGTTGGTGTACGAATTGATTGTGACTCTTGGTGACAAGGAATTGATTGATAAGTCGATTGCTTCCTGCCTTTATGCGGGGATTTTGACCGATACGGGAGGATTTAGACATCCCAATACCACCAAAAATGTGCATTTGGTCGTAGCGGAATTGTTGGAAGCTGGTGCAAATGCAACAGAAATAGCAAATCTCATTTACGATTCCAATTCCTTAAATCGACTCAAATTTATTGGATTTGCGCTTACACGACGGCTTGTAGTTCGGGAGGACTTGCATTTGGCGTATTTTGCGATAACTAAAAAAGATCTTAAAAAATATCAAAGCCAGACTGGGGACACCGAAGGATTGGTGAATTATGCTTTATCTTTGGAGGGCGTAAAAATGGCAGCATTATTTTCTGAACGAGAAGATGGGATTAAAATTTCTTTTCGATCTAGCGTAAATGTTGCTGTAAATAAATTTGCTGCTACCTATTTTGGTGGTGGAGGACACAAAAATGCTGCAGGAGGAAAATCTGGTTTAAGTCTTAAAAAAACGGTGGCGCGTTTTGAGGCTTTAGTTCAAGAGCAACAAGTAGAATTATTCTCCTCCTAAGCTGTATTGACACTTACCTTTAACGAATTAAATTTGACTTACACCTCATACTTTATGAAAAATTACAAATCCCTAGTTCTTCTGTTTACCTTGATTACAGGAGTGACTACCCTTTCATCTTGTCAAAAAACTCAAGTTACCGAACAGGATGCTATCGAATTTACTTATATCAAAGAAGGAAAAGAAAAGCCTGCAAATGGAAATTTCCTGTTGTACAACTTAGAAATAATGACTAAGTCTGACTCTGTAATTTATAGTACCTTGACGCAGCCATTTCCAGGCTACCTAATGGCAAACGATACTTTAAAGCCCCAGAATGGAATGGATGAGATCTTTTTAGGGTTGAAAGTAGGCGATTCGATTACTTTTGAAGCTGCGGCAAAAATTATTTTTAGTGGAAACCAGCCTGCGCCTATCCAAGAAGGTGATTTGATTAAGGTAAGACTTGGTGCGTATGAAGTAAAAACGGAAGCCGAAATGCAGGCGTTTTACGAAGAGGCGATGCAGAAGGAACAAGAAAAGTCAGTTGAGCGTGCAAAGGAGCTTTTGGTTGAGGAATCAAAGACCATCGAAGCCTATTTGGCCAAAAACAATTTACAGGCACAGAAGACTGAAAATGGCCTGTATTACGTGATTGAAAAAGAGGGAATAGGGGAAGCCATTACACCCGGCACGACTCTTTATGTGAATTACGCTGGCTATTTGTTAGATGGAACGCTATTCGATTCCTCTATTCCAGAGATTGCAAAGGCAAATAATATTTTTAATGAAGGCCGACCTTACGAGCCACTTCCTGTGAATGTGGGAATGGGACAAGTCATCCCTGGATGGGATGAAGGATTGATGCTTTTGAAGAAAGGTTCTAAGGCCAAGTTGATCATTCCTTCACCTTTAGGATATGGCGAAGGGGGTGCTGGAGCTTTGATTCCAGCCAACTCTATCCTTGTGTTTGACGTAGAAGTAACAGACGTTCAAAAGTAACGGTCTACTTCATCTATCACAGACTCCAAAAACTAACTAATGAAATTTAGATTCCTTTCCTCTATTACGCTACTATTAGGCTCACTATCCTTGTTTTCTTGTGTAGATGCTGATCAAACCCAAGAGGCTATCTTGGAGCGCGACAAAGAAGCAATTGAAAAATACCTACAAGAAAATCCAATTACTGGTGTAAAGGAATATAGTGAGCCTTTTGAAGGGTTTTATATGTTTTGGCAAGTATCTGTAAAGGACGAAAGAAACAGCATTCCAAGGGGTGATACTGTCTCTGTAAATTACGTGGGCAAGACACTCAGTAATAAGATTTTTGATACCTCGATCGAACAAGTAGCCAAGGATAATGGCATCTATAACTCTAGTAGGCGGTATGAGCCCTTGCGCTATGCCATTGGATATGGATTTACCATTAGTGGATTCGAGTTTGCTATTTCAATGATGCATCCTGGTGAAAAAGCTACAGTTATTTTTCCATCTAGACTAGGCTATGGAACACAAAGTAGCGGTGAAATCCCAGCTAATTCTCCGTTGATTTTTGAACTCGAACTTGCACAGATCACCAAGGGACCGAATTTAAATCCATGATGCGAACCTACCTTCTTCTTTTATTCCTTCTAGTTGGCTTTAGTGCTTGCGAAACGACAAACCCGTTTGATCAAGGCCCTGCTTATGATTTTGAGGGAAATCTAGCTATAGATCGAAAGAAAATTGATGCCTATTTAGACACCGCCCAAATTGATAGTCTCTACCGGATTCACGATCCAAGTGGAGTGGTGGTCATTGTACAGCGGGAGGGAACTGGCTCCAGACCTACCAACAATACTGTTGTCTACACGGATTACATTGGGAGCTTAATGGAAACAGGGAGTATTTTTGATACGTCCTACGAATCAGTCGCTCAACTCAATAATATTTTTGTAGAAGGAAGAGTGTATGCCCCTTTAAGTTTTGTTATTGGGGGATCAACCGTGATCACAGGTTGGGATGTGGCTTTCAAACGACTTCGGCCTACCTCCAAGGCGCTGATTGTAATACCATCACCTTATGGGTATAGCAGTCAAAATAACAATGACAAAATCCCCGAAAACTCTATTTTAATTTTTGAAGTAGATTTTTTAGGAATAGATTAATGAAGGGGCTTCTAGCCCCTCTTTTTTTGACTACACTAGTTTGGTCAAGGCGATAAAAGACTGTCTATATATTGGTTTCTACTCCCCATAAATTCTCAAGTTGGGCAGGTAAGTGGTGAATTAAAAAGTTTTAAATTGTAGTAGTAATCTTAATTTTCCCGCTTTTTTTTCGCAATTGAGGAATATGAAGCATGGATAATTTGGTTATCTGCATTGATTCAACCAAGCTCAAACGGCAAGTAGGATTGTGGATTATTCTTATGTAAAACCCAAATGACTAACTTTTATGAAAATTGGAATTATCCGCGAAGGAAAAATCCCAGCTGATCAACGAACTCCATTCACTCCGGAGATTCTGAAATCAGTGGCGGATTCCTTTGCTGATCAACTTGAATGTTGTGTAGAGCAATCCAATCTAAGGGCTTTTTCCGATCAGGAATACCTTGACAAAGGGGTGGAAATCGCTATGGACTTGTCTGATGTTGATGTTTTGTTTGGAGTAAAGGAGGTTCCCATTGAGCAGCTGATTCCAAATAAAACCTATTTTTTCTTTTCTCATACCATAAAAAAGCAAGCCAAAAATAAAGGCTTACTCCAAGCTATTTTGGCAAAATCCATACGCCTAATTGATTACGAATTGTTAAAAAACCCAGCGGGGGAACGTGTCGTTGCATTTGGACGATGGGCCGGCATAGTGGGAGCCTACACGGCTTTTTGGACGTATGGCAAGAAGACTGGATTATTTAACATTAGTCGTGCCATGGCTTTAAAAGATTTGGAAGGATTAAAAGGAGAATTAAAGAAGGTGGTGCTCCCCCCCATAAAAATCATCGTTACCGGCAGAGGAAGGGTTGGAAAAGGAGTAGTAGAAATTCTGGAAATCTTAAAAATTAAGGAAATAAGCTCCCAAGAATTTCTCTTTCAGCAGTTTGAGGAACCTGTATTTGTAGTCGTCTCTTCCTCAGATTATCTCAGAAGAAAATCAGATGGAGGCTTTGATCAAACCCATTTTTACGCACATCCTGAGGACTATGAAAGCCATTTCTTGTCTTTCGCCGGGGTCGGGGAACTCTTGATAGCAGCTGCTTATTGGGACCCAAAAGCACCTCGATTATTTGAGTTGGAAGCAATAAAATCCTCTAATTTCTCCATTTCAGTTATTGCTGACATCACCTGTGATCTAAATGGATCGATTCCAACTACCCATCGGACAACCACGATCCTAGATCCTATTTATGACGTAGATCGCAAGACCGCACAAGAAATTCCAGCATTTGGCAAGCAGGATAGTATTTCGGTGATGGCCATTGATAATTTACCTTGTGAACTTCCGCGAGAATCTTCCACAGAATTTGCTCAGCAGCTTCGCCAATGGGTTATCCCAGAATTAGGGAAAGCTAATTCCTCCATCTTGGAAAAGGCAACCATTGCCAGAGATGGCGAACTTACTTTGGAATTTATGTATTTGAGTGATTACGTGAATGATGTTTCCTAATCTATCTCTATGAAATTAAATCGATTTTTAGAATCTACTTTGCTCAAACCTACGATTACCGATCAGGAACTAGACTTATTTCTTGAAGAGGCGATTCAAGAACAAGTTTTGGGGGTTTGTGTTCCCCCCTTTTGGGTCAAGAAAGTCAAAAGAGAGCTAGATGCCCACGAACTACAAGTAGTCACAGTCATTGGTTTTCCTTTTGGATTTGAATCTACAGCAGCAAAAATTGCTGAAATGGCTTCTGCCATTGAGTCTGGTGCAGATGAGCTGGATGTAGTTTGGTCTCAAACAGCTTTTCACTCTGGGATGTCCTGGCCAAAAATAGAGTTAGCCAAATTGTCGAAACTTTGTCACGACGGGGATCGAATCCTCAAAGTAATTATTGAAACTGCTTATTTGAGCCAAGCCCAAATTCAAGAAGCGTGTTTGATTTGCCAGGATGCTGGTGCTGATTTTGTAAAAACTTCCACGGGTTTTGCTCCTTATGGTGCACGAGTGGAAGATGTCAAATTGATGCGTCAAATTCTTCCATCTACCGTGGGAATAAAGGCTAGTGGAGGAATAAAAACCCTACAAACTGCCTTGGCATTATTGGATGCGGGAGCAGACAGATTAGGGACCAGTGCTGCAAAAGCGCTACTACAAGAATGGAGGCAGCGTGAAGGTTAAAGTTTTGAGAAGTAAATCAACAGAAAGGGAATGATAAAAAAGGTAAAAAGTATGTAGGCCAAGCCTACCAAACGATTTTGAAGTGAAATTTTTCCCATGTAATTGGCTATCCAAACAGGAAAGATTCTGATGTTTTGAAACGGTAAGAATAGCAGTGCTCCAAAACTATTGAATAAGACATGCACCAAGGCTAAGGCTATTGCAGCTTCTGGTTTGTAGATGGAGGCAAGGACAGCCGTAATGGTGGTGCCTATATTCGTTCCTATAATGAAAGGAAAAGCTTTTGCTAACGTTACTTTTTTATTGGCCACCAAAGGCACCACCAAGGAGGTGGTCACTGTACTTGATTGTACTGCCGCAGTAAAGAAAAGACCATAAAAAAATGCCAGCCCTGTTTTTTCAAAGATGACTTTGTTAATGTCCTGGAATGTATTTTTTACAAAAGAACGATACATGGCTGTGGACAAAAATTTAATTGCCAAAAAAATCAATAAAATGGACAGCAACATGGAAATAAGTGGAATTTGAATTTGGTCTACAAGCCAATCCGTCCAAGACCTAGTAAACATGCGATTGTAAATGATTGGTCCTTCGAAAGAGTTGTCGGCAGCAAACCAGGAAGCAATTTGAATAGCTGTTTTTGAAAGAAAGCCAAAAGAAATTTCCAGTGGGAAAAGCACAAAAACGGTGAGAATATTAAATACATCGTGTGAAATCCCCGCTGATAGGGCACGTCGAAATTCTTTACGATTCATCAGATAAGAAAGGGATACCAGCGTTGAGGTTAAGGTAGTCCCTATATTTGCTCCTAAAACAAGTGGAACCGCTTGCTGCAAGGTGAGGTTACCCGATGCTACAATTGCTACGACACTAGCCGTGACTGTGGAGCTGCTTTGGATAAGAGCCGTGACTAATAGACCAATAAACAAACTGATAAATGGATTTTCTGTTGCTTGAAGAAATTCCAACGCAAGACCACTATTGATTCTACCAACTGCAACAGTGAGTAAGTCAATGGCAAAAATAAACAACAACAAGGCAAAAACTACTTGCCCATACCTTAAAAAAATCCATACAGAATTTGGCTTTCGCTCTTCCAAACCTTCCATTTAGTCAATTTACTGACGGAATTACTCTTAAAATCACCTCCTTTTTAAAGCTAGATGCTTTTAATGGCAGTGTCAAGTAACTCAAAGCACAAAAGTTGGATTTTTTTTGCAGAAATCAATTTGTAGTCTCTCCTCATCCAAAGGTTTTATGCTCTATTAACAATTTAATAACACGTGGTAAGGAATATCTTCTTTAATTTGGCTTCTGAGACCCAACAAGCTTTTATCCAATGGCAAAGAGACAGCCGATTGATCAAAACATCAACCAAGAGAAGCTTTCAAAAAAAACATACCTCATGTTTGATTTTCCCAAAAGTGAGCGACCTTTTTTGATTACTGTTTGTATTCTTTTGGCATTTGCTGGTCTTGTTACTCCATTCACCTATGCCGCCATGTGGTTTGGTTTTGCGTTAGCAGCCTATTCTGCGATTGCTAACGATAGTATTCAGACAATAGGCACCTTTATTTCCTCCAATAGCAAACGCCCATGGTGGTTGCTTTGGATTTTTATGGGTGGAATCTGGATTGTCACGGTATTTTACAGTTGGTATAACTTTGATGGGGATGTGAGTTATGGTAGATTGTCTGTTCCAGGCTTGGAAAAGGCTCCTGAAAGCTTTGTCTATTTACAACTTGCTGCGCCAATAGCCCTGCTGGTGTTGACTAGAATGCGGATGCCTGTTTCAACTACTTTTCTATTGTTGAATGTGTTTACCTACAAAGCAGGAACAATTTTGGATGTCATGTTCAAAAGCTTTGTGGGGTATATTTTAGCATTTGTTTTGGCTATTATTGTTTGGTTTATTCTGGAGCGGTTTGTTAGAAACTATTTAAAAGGAGAAGCAAAGCCCTATTGGTTAGTTCTTCAATGGATTACGTCCGGCACCTTGTGGTCAGTTTGGATCATGCAGGATGCTGCCAATATCGCGGTTTTTCTCCCGCGCCAATTAGGAACACTTGAATTTGTGGTTTACTCGGGCTTTGTGTTTTTGGGACTTGGCTTTTTGTTTTTCCAAAAGGGGGATAAAATTCAAGAAATCGTCAATGAAAAATCCAACGTTACTGATGTTCGGGCAGCAACTATTGTTGATTTGGTGTATGCAGTGATACTCTTTTATTTTAAACTCTACAATAATGTTCCTATGAGTACCACATGGGTTTTTATTGGATTATTGGCGGGAAGAGAATTGGCTATTGCCCTAGGCAAACATGGCAAAGCGAAAAACCGAAATGCATGGATGGCAAAAGCGCTATCCCTTGCTCGAAAAGATGTATACAAAGCATTATTTGGATTACTTGTCTCGTTATTATTAGCTATTCTTATCAATAAAGGGGTTCGAGAGGAAATTTTAGCCTTTTTTTAATTTTATTTTTGCTTTTGGAAATTTACAGCCACGATTATTTCATGAATGAAGCCTTTAAACAGGCGAAACTTGCTTTTGAGGAAGGGGAAGTTCCTGTGGGGGCTGTAGTGGTATCCAAAAATAAGGTGATTGCTCGAGCCTACAATCAAACAGAAAAATTGAATGATGTCACTGCACATGCAGAGGTCCTTGCAATTACAGCTGCGGCAAATTATTTAGGAGGGAAATATCTGAATGATTGTCGACTCTATGTAACCCTTGAGCCTTGTCCCATGTGTGCAGGGGCACTTTACTGGGCGCAAGTTGCTGAAATTTACTTTGGAGCCAAGGATCCCAAGAGAGGTTATCGGCAATGCAATACCCACATGCTTCACCCTAAAACCAAAGTGACCGGAGGACTACTAGAGAAAGAATCAACGCAGTTGCTTCTTGACTTCTTCCAAGGTCTTCGAAAAAAGTCTTTGTGATTCAACAGAACTTTTTCAAGAAAAGGCTGGTTTTAAGGACATAATTACCAGAACTACTTAATTTTAACATTCATTAAACCCTATTTGTATGGCTTTTCAACTTCCTGCCCTTCCGTATGCTTTAGATGCATTGGAACCACACATTGATGCCCGCACCATGGAAATACACCATGGAAAGCATCACAATGCGTATGTGACTAATTTAAATGCAGCACTCACAGGTACTGACTTGGAAGGCAAGTCCTTGGAAGACTTGATGAAAGTAGCTGGGTCAAATCCTGCTGTTCGGAACAATGGAGGTGGCCACTGGAACCATAGTCTTTTTTGGGAAATTATTTCACCAAATGGTGGAGGTCTTCCTACAGGGGATTTGGCTAAGGCTATAGATGCCAAATTTGGCTCATTTGAATCGTTTAAAGAAGCATTTAACAAAGCAGCCGCTACCCGTTTTGGTTCGGGCTGGGCTTGGCTTTGCGTAGATACCAAAAAAGAACTTTGCGTGTGTTCTTCTCCTAACCAAGACAATCCCTTGATGGATGTCTCTGATTGCCCCGGAACGCCAATCCTAGGTCTGGATGTTTGGGAGCATGCCTACTATTTAAACTATCAAAACAGACGTCCAGATTATATCGCGGCGTTTTGGAACCTAGTCAATTGGGATGCAGTAAGCAATCGATACGCTGCTTCCAAGTAAGCTTAAAATCCACCTGAAGTAATCAAACTCCTGAGGCTACGCTTCAGGAGTTTTTTTGTTCTATTTTGAAAAATTACTGTTCGAAAATGAGACATTGACCTGCTCGAAGTCAACCTAACCCCCCATTTATTGTCATTTTTTCGTCTTTTTTCTATTTGGCACATCCTTTTCTTGGTTTTCTGCATCTATTAAAAAACTAAACCAACTACTTTCTTCATGAAAACCCGTCACTTATTTTTCTTAGCAATTTTTGTGTACCTGCTAGGAGTGAGTACGCTTGCCGCCCAACCTAAGGAATCAGCCCTGTTGCGTGGAACAATTACCAATCAAAAAGGGGAACCTGTACCCTACGCAAATGTGGCCTTACTATCTCTCCAAGGGGAGCTTCTAGAAGGTGCTATCAGCGATGAAGAGGGGGCATTTTCGATTTCTACATCCAAGACTGCTCAAGTTAGGCTCGTAGTCTCTTCACTAGGATATACTTCTTACTCTTCTGAGGAGTTTGACCTTCAAGCGGGGTTGCAAAAGGATTTTGGAACACTTATCCTTGCCGACGAATTGATGGGCCTAGATGAAGTGACAGTTAAGGCAAGCCGTCCTCAAATCATCATTGAGCCAGACAAGACTATTGTCAACGTAGAAGGTACCGTGATGGCAGAAGGAGCCAATGCACTGGATGTATTGGGAAGATCACCGGGGGTATTCATATCCTCAGATGGAAGTATCAATCTGAATGGGAGAGCAGGAGTGACCGTGATGATCAACGACCGGCCGATGTACATGAGTGCGGCCGACTTAACAAGTTTTTTACGTTCCATGCCCGCGGACAACATCAAAAGTATTGAAGTAATTACTAGTCCATCTGCACGCTTTGACGCAGAGGGTGCCGCAGGGGTAATCAACATTCAGCTTAAAAAAAACACCGTAGATGGGGTGTTTGGAAATGTGATGCTAGGAGGTCAATACAATGGTAAAGCAGCGCCTACTACAGGCTTAACCATCAACGTGAAAAAAGGAAAATGGACAAGTAATGGAACGCTGAATTACAATGAATATGTGGAATTGAATGACTTGGAAATAAAACGAAATTTTCAGGTTGAAGGAGGTAAATCAACGTTCTTCCAAGAGTCTCAAATCATTGAACGAAGTAAAACCCCCTCCTTTACCGGAGCAGCGAATTACGAATTGACACCCAACCAAAATTTGGGGATAAATGTACAAGCATCCACTTCAACAAGTAGCGGACTCAATACCTCCGAAACATTTATTTCCAATCCTGGACAGTCGACTACTACGAATTTCAATTCACTCAATGACTCTGAAGGTGAGCGCAGCCGACTTTTTTCTAACCTGCACTACGAGGCAAAGTTGGATACCCTAGGAGGAAAGATTTCTGCGGATCTAGATTTTACCCTAATGGATATGTCTAGCATTGCATTATTGAATAATGCGTATTCATCTGGCTTTGCCCAGAACAATGACCGCATTTTGACTGTCAATGACATGTACTACACCATACTTACCTCAAAGGTAGATTGGATCAAGCCCTTTAAGGGAGGCAAAGTATTAGAGACAGGCCTAAAAGGAAGTTGGGTTGAGTCGGACAATGATTTGAAATTGAGCCGAGGAATAAAAGAGGGGCCACTTCAGCCTGACCTCAACTCCAATCGCTTTATCTACCAGGAAAATGTCTTAGCTGCCTATAGTTCATTGAAAGGAGATTTTTCAAAGAAATTATCCTATCAGGCGGGCTTAAGAATGGAATATTCTGAAGTGATTGGGACTTCCAAGACGCTCAACCAAGTCAATCGACAAGAATATATCAACCTTTTTCCCAGTTTGTTTTTGCAACACAAGGTAAGTGACGCTTATCAGGTGATTTACAATTTGAATCGTCGAATTACACGTCCGAACTACCGATTACTTAATCCCTTTATCTATTACATTGATCCTCTGACCTCTGAAAAAGGAAATCCCAGCTTAAGGCCTCAGTATGCTACAAATTTGGAAATGAACCATGTAATTAAAGGCATGTACCAATTTACTTTAGGCTATAGTGTAACAGAAGACGCCTTTATGCAGGTTTTTGAACAAGATCAGGAAGCCCGAACGACCACCACCTTTACAGCGAATTTTGACAAAACCAAAAACATCAATTTTCAAGGTGTGGTACCAGTTGAAATTGCCAAATGGTGGAATTCGGCCAACTTGTTACAGGTAAATTACAACCAATTTACTTCTCAATTGGGTGCTGGACTACTCGATGTGAGTCAAGTATCCTACTTACTTCGAAGTCAACACAACTTTACTTTACCAAAAGGATTTAAACTAGAGCTAGTAGGGCTCTATCTAAGTCCCCAAATCTGGGGTCAAGGTGAAATCAGAGGGTTTGGATGGGTAGATGCAGGGGTAAGTAAATCTTTAATGAAGGATAAATTAGCCGTAACAATTAACGGAGGAGACCTTATTCGTTCTCAGGTAATTTATGCGAAAGTGGATTTTGCAGACATTGATACCAGTTTTCGGCAATATAGAAACAATCAAAATGTACGAATCACACTTCGCTACAACTTCTCTAAAGGACAAAGTTTCCGGGTGAATGCAAATTCAGGAAGTTCTGAAGAACGAAAGCGACTAGATTAAGAATAGTTAGTTGATGTGTTCCTGCCCCCAACTAAGTATATCTTATTGGGGGCATTTTTTCTCAAAACTATTTTTTCGACCTTCGGGAATGAATTGTTGGGATATCCATACACATCAAGCCGGACGGAACCATTCCATCACTCAGGCACAAATCCCTGCCAAAGATGAGGATGGCACTTATTCGATAGGAATTCACCCCTGGAGAGTAGACTTGGGTTGGGAAGAGGAATGCATAGGTATTGAGGAATATGCCCAAAGGAATGAGCAAGTTTTGGCTATCGGGGAAGTTGGCTTTGATCGGCTGAAGGGATCAGACATTCTGCTGCAAAAAAATGCGTTTTTTGCTCAAGCAAACTTGGCGGCAAGGTTAGAGATTCCTCTGATTTTGCATTGTGTGAAGTCCCATGACTTACTTTTGGCCTATCTGAAGTCAGCAACTTATCCACCTAATATCATCTGGCATGGCTGGAATCAAAAGCCCGAGTTGGCAAAACAGCTGCTACCTTTTCCCATATTTTTCTCTTTTGGAAAGCACCTCCTTCATCCCGAAAGCAATGCGGCTAAGCACCTTGAAGTATGTCCTATAGACCGTGTTTTTTTTGAAACCGATGATTCCGAGTTGAAGATCGAATCAATTTATCAAGCTGCTTCCCTAATTTTGCAACTTCCAGTGACGAGACTTGCGGAGCAGGTAATTGTTAATTGGAATGCGATTTCCAAAAGAAAAATCTCATGAATGAATTTGCATGGCTGAGTCGTACCGAATTGATTGTTGGTCGTGAAGGATTAGAAAAATTGGCAAAAAAGCACGTTTTAGTCGTGGGATTAGGGGGTGTAGGGTCTTTTGCTGCAGAATTTATCGCTCGCTCTGGTGTGGGAACAATGACAATCATTGATGGGGATACGGTGGATATTTCCAATGTGAATCGTCAGCTACCTGCAACTCAGCTCAATGTAGGGCAGGCTAAAGCGAGTTGGATGGAAGAGCGGTTATTAGCCATTAACCCAGCGATGAAGTTGGTGGCACTAAAGAAATTTTTAGATCCATCGGAGATGACGGCCTTGTTGGAGGCCAATCAGTACGACTATGTGGTGGATTGTATCGATAGCTTTACCCCCAAGATGCACCTTATCGAAGGTGCAAAAAAACGTGGGTTTCCTTTGGTGAGTTCCATGGGGGCTGGTGGAAAAGTAGACCCAACACAAATCAAGGTGGTTGATTTTGCAGATACGCACCAATGCAAGCTGGCCAAGATGTTGCGGAAGCGATTGAAAAGAAGGGATATTTCCGGGGGCTTCAAGGCGGTGTTTTCTACGGAGGTAGTGATTAAGGAAAGCCTTATGCTTACAGATGGTAAAAATTTCAAGAAATCCGCCTACGGCACGATGTCATTTCTCCCAGCCGCCTTTGGCTGTGCTTGTGCTGCCACAGTTATCAATGACCTGCTTGCCACTTAATTACTCCTTAAAGTGGTACAAAAAGATGAGTAGACCTGCAAAAGCAGGTTTTTTTTGATCTTTAATTTCTAATTTGACTTCCACTTCCGCTTTTATGGTTCCTCGGAGGTTTGTTATATTTTTTAGGAAAGCTATTAAGCGGACCTCGCTATCCACGGTGACGGCCTGAGCAAATCGAAGGTTTTCAATTCCGTAGTTAATCATCATTTTGAGGTTGTTGACCTGTACGATTTGTTCCCAAAGGTAGGGTACAATGCTGAGTGTGAGGTAGCCATGTGCGATGGTGTTGCCAAATCCTCCTTCAGCTTTTGCTCGGATAGGATCAGTATGGATCCATTGGTGATCTAAGGTAGCCTCTGCAAAACAATTGATTTGTGTTTGAGTGATTTGAAAATAGTCAGAGGCACCAAGTTCTTTGCCTAAATAGGCTTCAAATTCTTCAAAGTTGCCAATAGAGATAGGGTTCATAGGGGGGTGGTTTGGAATAGTAATAAATTCGAAAATAGGAAAAAGTAAGGACCTGAATTTTTGTATCCTCAAAAAAGTTTCATCTTCGTCCTTTCAAGATCCTAGACCTACTTTATTTAGTAAGTATGACCAACTATGTACATGGTTTTGATTCGGAAGAACAGCTTCGATTGACGGAGCAGGCAGCTATTTTGGCTCCGATGGTTTATAAGGAAGTGGATTTCAGTGATTGCAACGAACTTCTTGAAGTAGGAAGTGGTGTAGGAGCACAAACTCGTATTCTCTTAGAAAAATTTCCCAGGCTCAAGATCACTTGTGTGGATTCTTCAGCGGTACAACTAGCCAAAGCCCAGGTCAATTTGGTGGGCTTTGAAAATAGAGTTCGATTTGTAGAACAGGATGGCTGTGCACTTCACTTAGAAGAGCGATTTGATGCAGCATTTATTTGCTGGACACTAGAGCATGTTTCCTCTCCACTTCAACTTTTGATCAGGCTCAAAGAGCATCTGCAACCAGGCGCTCGGGTGTATGTGACTGAAGTATTTAATTCAAGTTTGTATACTACTCCAGGATACGGTCATCTTCAAGAATATGTGGAAATTATGAGTGATTTTCAGCGGAAGATTGGAGGCAATCCTGATGTGGGTATTGAATTGGGTAATTTGTTTTCTAAGGCGGGATTTCCCTCCTGTACCACTCGCTTTGATGGCTTTTATCTTGATGCAAGAAGTGGGGAACAAAGAAAAATTGCAGCGGCTTATTGGAAGGGGCTACTAAAAAGTGCGGCGCCTGCCTTAGTCGCAGCGGGAGCCTGTACTCCATTTGCAGTAGAAAAAATGATAGTTGATCTAGAGAAATTAGACAATGATGAAAATGCCATTTTTTTCTACCAATTTGTACAAGCAATAGTTACCCTTTAACTCTCGTTCATGAAAGTTATTCGCTGGTTTGGAAAATTTATTTGGAAGTTCACATTGTGGTTTTTTAGCCTTTCAATTGGGCTGGTTATCCTGTACCGGTTTTTGCCTGTACCGATTACCCCCTTGATGGTGATTCGTTTGGTAGAGCAGGGATTCGATCCTGACAAAGAATTACGTTTGGTAAAGGACTGGGTTTCCATTTCAGAGATGTCCAAACATGCGCCACAGGCCGTCTATGCTGCTGAGGATCAAAAATTCATGGATCATCATGGATTCGATATGGAAGCAATGAAACAAGCTTGGGAAAACAATAAAAAAGGGAAACGCATCAAAGGGGCAAGTACAATTACCCAGCAGACCGTGAAGAATGTGTTTTTATGGCCATCTAGGAGCTATGTTCGAAAAGGGCTAGAGGCATACTTTACCGTGCTGGTTGAATTGATTTGGTCCAAGGAACGGATCATGGAGGTGTATCTTAATGTCATTGAAATGGGAAATGGGATTTATGGAATTCAGGCAGCCTCCCAAACTTATTTTGATAGGGATGCTTCTAAACTTTCTAAGGGGCAGGCAGCCTTGATTGCTGCGGTATTGCCCAATCCAAGGCGCTGGAATCCAACTAGACCTACTTCCTACATTCAGGGTCGGAAAACTTGGATTATGAGGCAGATGAGTAACCTTCCTTCCACTGGCTTTGGAAAATAAATAATAGGTTTATCTGCGGTCGTACCTGTGCGTTAAATCTATTTGAATTGTTGGAGTTAAATCGTTGATAGACGACTGCCCACAGACCATAGTTCATGGGATTAACCTATAAACCTTATTTTATTCTGGTACTGTTGAAAAAGCAGACAATCAAAAAAAATTAAAATATTAAAAGGTAAACTATCACTAAACCTAGTTCGTACCCTAAGCGGGATATTTTCTTAAATTTTTTTTTCTGTGTTCACAAAACCTTCAGGTCATTTCCCAAATTTTATTTTATTTTTTAG
>JALRIY010000279.1 GCA_023255285.1 Algoriphagus sp. | reverse complement strand
GGGGTTCGAGCAGCGGGACTTGTTATTGGGAGAAAAGAACACTTCGGTGAGTATGCTCGCTTTGAATATTATGCAGGTTACGGCAAGTCTACAGGGATTTCTCCGCTAGAATTTGCATGGGGGGTCAATGTCGGTATTATTCCCACACGGATAAAGCACTGAAGACCTTAGGAAAAATGTTAATAATTGAAGAAGCTGCCCAACTTTTTGGCGCTACTCGTTTAGTCGATTAGGCCAAATCCTAATTGTGAATTTTTTAAAATACCAACCCACCAACCTGTTTCAAGGACGGAGTTTCCTAGTTGATATTTGCTAGAAATCGGCGCAGTACTTCCTGGTATTGAGTGGTATTTGAGGTTGCTAAATCGTGGCCAGATTTCTCTACAAATGCCAATTCAGAGTTTGGCAAGAGGTCCAAATATTCGTGCATGTATCCCCAGGGTTGATTGTCACATTGAGATCGTATGACGAGCGCAGGTATTTGGATCTTTTTAAGGACCTCTCGTTGGTCAAGAACGTGGTCAAAACTCCTGACGGTCATAATATGGGCGTAATACCCGCCACCTCCAGGATAGGCTGAAGATTGACCAGGCAAACAAGCGGTGGATTTATTCAAAGCTTGTGACCAGTATGTGAAGTACTGGTCCATTTCATGATCCGAGCCCAGCTTAAAGCCAAAGCGTGTAGCGACAAACTTCACGAGGGTAGTGCGCAGAGATTTTGTTTCAGCATTGGCGTCTGTATTCGAATATGCTGGCTGAATATGCGTAAAACCATCTGTAGGCTGAAGGGAACTCAAAGATGTATTCACGGGTAAAATGGGTCCTGGAACTTCCAAGATGAGTTTTTCTATCCGTGTGGTTTTAGGATGATTTTGTAGATAGTTGATGGCCAATAGACAGCCCCACGAATGCCCCATGAGTATTACGTGTGGTGCCTGAATTTTCTCAAGTATGGCTTCTAGGTCCTTCTGGTGGCGCTCCACGCTGTACTCGGTGATATTTTCGAGACGATCCGAGTGACCACTCCCAATTTGGTCATAGAAATACAGGTCGTACCCCACGGCGGTCAGGGGTTTCAAAGATTGAACGACTTCGTCCCTTGTGATCCCTCCTGGCCCACCATGTAGGTAAATGATAGGGGATTTTGAAGAATCTCCTTCACCGTCCAAATGGAGGTAGGCAATTTTTGATCCTGTTGGAAGTTCCCAATAGGTGAGGTTCGTTGTTTTTTGAATTTCAGGTACGTCGTAAGAAGATGGGGACAGTATTTTGACCATCAGTGAAACTACAAGGACCAGGCAAAACCATAGGGCAATCCTGCGTACCGATTTATGATCATACTTGATTAGACCCATCGGTAACAAATTAACGGCGGTACACGGGAATATAGACGGATAGAAAATGCTTCACGTTGATTTCAAACTAAACCTTCGAATGGGTATGGCGTTAGCATTCAAAAGGAAATCATGAAAATTACGGTAATCGGTGCTTCTGCAGGTCTTGGATTAGAGACTGTGAAAAGGGCGTTGGAACGAAATCATAGCGTAACCACTTTGTCTAGGTCGATGGTTCCGCTACCAGGTAATTCGAACCTAAACTGCCTACAAGGCAATGCACTGAACAGGGAGGATGTTTCCAATGCAATCCAGGATGCTGATGCAGTGATTGTGACCTTAGGTACCCGAAAGGAAATGAAGCAAACCACCCTTTTTTCGGATTTTTCAACTACCATCCTTGAATGTCAAAAGTTATCCGGTTCAAAGGCGACCTTTCTGTTTGTTACTGGTTTTGGAACCGGAGAAAGTGGTAATTACGTCGGCTGGTTTGTGAAGTTGTTTCTTAAATATTTCTTGAAAGACGTTTATGCCGATAAGGCATTGATGGAGGAACGAATTGCAAATTCTGATTTGAATTGGATAATTATACGGCCAGGCAGACTACTTGACCATCCCTTAACAGAAAAGTATCGTATTGAAACGTCTCTTTACAAGGGTATTGACATTGGGGGTATAAATCGAAGTGACGTAGCAGATTATATGGTCAAACAAGCAGAGCACCCTACCAACTTAAAGTGCTTTGTGGGGATCTCTTCAAAATAATTCGATAACAAGGCCCAAGACCTTTTAAGCCTTGTGATAACTTCCTCAAATTCTTCAGGAGGTCCTTTCAACTGTGCAGTAACTGTGCAGTGATTGGTGAAAATCACCCCCCTTTGGGTGGTTTTTGGGGAGTAGTGGAGGTAGGAGTTCAAGTTTTTATGGAAATAAGCAAACATCCATTGGTCTTCTCCTTAAAAATGCTATAAATAGCTGAAACACCCAGCCTAAATTGCTCCTATCAAATTGTTATAACAAATGAAAAATCTTGTTGCATTCTGTCTCTTAGGAAGCGCCTTAAGTCTAAGCGCGCAGAAATCAACACCTACCATAGAATTTAAAACTAACCCTATAGGATTGTGTTATGGCAATTATTCCTTTTTTGTTGAGGCACCAGCAACCCCCCATGTTTCAATAAATATGGGTATTTGGATTTGGGATAGCAAAATTTTCAAGCTTAATGGCGCAGGCGCATCTGTGGGTGTTCGCCGGTATTTGAATGAAGATTTTATTGGAACGTTTTTTGGCTTATATGGACGTGGCTATAGAAATGATGTGTTTCAAGAAGGGGTTCGAGCAGCGGGACTTGTTATTGGGAGAAAAGAACACTTCGGTGAGTATGCTCGCTTTGAATATTATGCAGG
>JALRIY010000278.1 GCA_023255285.1 Algoriphagus sp. | reverse complement strand
CCTGAATAGCTGCTCCGATAGCGACCACCTCGTCAGGATTCACTCCTTTGGATGGCTTTTTGCCGAAGAACTTCTCCACTTCTTCTTGGATTTTTGGGATACGGGTAGAACCACCCACCAAGATCACTTCGTCAATGTCTGCCGCTGTCATGCCAGCATCCTTCAAGGCCTTGATACAAGGATCCATGGACCGTCTTACCAAGGTTTCAGAAAGTTGTTCAAACTTTGATCTACTCAAGTTACGAACCAAGTGCTTCGGTCCTGTTTGGGTAGCCGTGATGTAAGGGAGGTTGATTTCAGTCGAAGCCGAACTAGAAAGTTCAATTTTTGCTTTTTCTGCGGCCTCCTTCAAACGCTGTAGCGCCATTGGATCTTGTCTCAAGTCGATTGACTCTTCAGCCTGGAATTCAGATGCCAACCAGTCGATGATCACCTGGTCGAAATCATCTCCACCCAAGTGCACGTCACCATTGGTAGACTTTACTTCGAATACGCCGTCTCCTAGTTCTAGGATAGAAATATCAAAGGTTCCTCCTCCCAAGTCATAGACCGCAATCTTCATGTCTTGGTTTTTCTTGTCCATGCCGTAAGCAAGGGCAGCAGCAGTAGGCTCGTTGATGATTCGCTTTACCTCCAAGCCTGCGATTTGTCCCGCTTCTTTGGTTGCTTGACGCTCTGCATCGTTGAAATAGGCAGGCACGGTGATGACTGCTTCGCTCACGGTCTGTCCCAAGAAATCTTCTGCAGTGCTCTTCATTTTTTGAAGTATCATCGCGGAAAGTTCCTGTGGCGTGTAGGAGCGGTCACCGATTTTTACGGTTACGGTATCGTTGGATCCTTGCTCTACTTTGTAGGAAGCGTGTTTTTTATCTGCAGAAACTTCTGAGAATTTTTTCCCCATAAATCGCTTTACGGAGGAGATGGTGTTGGCAGGGTTGGTGATGGCCTGGCGCTTGGCAGGATCACCTACTTTACGTTCGCCGTTTCCATTGTCAAGAAACGCGACGATGGAAGGAGTTGTTCTTCTTCCTTCGCTGTTTTGAATGACTACGGGCTCGTTACCTTCCATTACGGCTACGCAGGAGTTGGTTGTACCCAAGTCAATGCCTATAATTTTTCCCATGTGTATGTTGGTTTTGTTTGTTTTCTTTTTGAAAGACAATGCACCCTATTCAAGGCTCATGCCATCTCCCATTTTCTTTGATTTAGTGTCAGGTTGTCATGATTTTGTCACGGAGAATTTGCCATACCCGTACCAATTGTCACGTTGGGCTCATTTTTTTCCTCCTTCTGTCAGCAATTTTCTTTCTGAAAAGGCTTAACGCCGTGCTTATTTTTGGCAGGCACGACCTTGAATTAGGGAATCAAATTCATTTTTCTTTTAATTTTAGATGCTTATCTGCTATTATGCCAGTAGTCCCAACGGAATACTAAAATTTGCGGATAATCGTCGATAGACGGCAGTCCAAAGACCACAGCTCATTAAAATGAACTTCTAACCATATTTTTAATTGGTAACAGGTGACAAAGCGGATAATTATATAATTTAAGTAATGACTCATTCCTCCTTATTTACCCAAAACATCTACCTCTACCCAATCAAATCCTTGGGGGGCATAGCGGTGCAAGAAGCCCAGGTGGAGGAAAAAGGATTTAAATACGATCGCAGGTGGATGATAGTCGATCAGTCGGGCGAATTTTTAACGCAAAGGCAGCATCCTCAACTTGCTTTGTTGCAAGTAGCACTGGGGAAGTCGGAACTGACCGTTTTTTCCAAAGTAGACCCTTCTCATAAAATCTCCTTCGATTTGGAATTGAACTCAGGTAAGGAAATGGAAGTAACCGTCTGGGGAGATAGAGTTGCTGCGCTGCAAGTAGCCCAAGAAGTGAGTGCCTGGTTATCTGATTTTTTGGGTGTGGTTGTGGATTTAGTGCTGATGCCCGAAAGTTCACACCGAAAAATGGATCCCCGCTATGCAGTGCAGGAAGAGTCAGTCAGCTTTGCAGACGGGATGCCTTATGTGATCATTGGCCAAGCTTCTTTAGACGAGTTAAACGGCAGGCTTGCCTTTCCGGTGGGCATGGACCGTTTTCGGCCCAATTTGGTGTTTTCTGGAGGAGAGGCTTATGTGGAGGATCAATTCAAGCAACTCCAAATCGGAGAGGTGGAATTCCAAGTAGTCAAGCCTTGCGCCCGATGTGTGATGATTACTGTAAATCAGGAGAAGGGCACGAAAGGGAAAGAGCCATTGGCTACGCTAGCAACCTACCGAAGCCAGGGTTCAAAAGTATATTTCGGACAAAATGCTGTAGCGCTAACCCAGGGAATCGTCCAAGTAGGGGACCCGATTCAACAGTTATAACCTAGCAGTTGAAATAAGAGTAGGTCTTTAAACTAGTTGGGATTATCCATTTTTTAAACAGTAAACAATTAGAACAGGAGTTGAAGTTCAATTGAGTGTGCTATGGTCTTTGAGCAATTTGTCAAATAGTTGACGGTCGACAGACCATAGTCAATTCAATTTTAGTTGGGAAAAAGGTATTAAAATTTGGCCCCACAACGAATGGGCTGTCGACAATGGACTTTTGGTGATTATTCGCATTAGGAGCACCTTTAAGTACTTTGCGGAAAATCTTAAAATTCCTTTACTGTTTGGATAAATATCTTGACCATCTCCGGATCGATGTCCGGGTAGACCCCGTGACCCAAATTGGCGATGTGTCGGCTTCCTTTAAATTGCTCCA
>JALRIY010000277.1 GCA_023255285.1 Algoriphagus sp. | reverse complement strand
ATGCATTTTCATAATAAACCCCCTCTTTAGCCATTCGGTCCATCTCTGGAGTTCGAATCAGGGTATTTCCTGCAAAACCTAGCGCATCCCACCTGTGATCGTCCGTAAGAATAAAGATGATATTTGGTTTTTTATCCTGCGAAAAAGTTGAAAACGTCAGGTTAAAAAGAAGAAGTGAAAGAAGAATTTTACCCATTATTTGATGTAGTTGTCTTATTTGTAGGTTGTAAAATCGAGTACAATCCCATTTGAACCAAACTAAGTGATAACTCTTGATTTTGCAAAGACTCAGTCACAGATGTATTAGCCGAACCAAAAGAAAAAACGGGTTAGGGTTTAAGGAAGAGGGCTGCAAACCGCAGGCTCTTGTCCGTCTACGCCTTACCTGAATTTTTATACCGCTAGAATTAGCTGTAAATACGATATTTTGTATCTTAACTTAGATTTTAACTAGATGAATTCTAAGGTCAGTTCTTCAAACAAACGATTCTACCTCTTGAAGTGGACGATGGTCACTCTTGGAGTAATAGCACCTGTGATCTCCACTTTAGCAGAGACTGTAGGATCCGATATCCTTTCAGATTTCTGGATAGGCCAATTTTTTGGCCGTCTACATCCCCTCGTGGTTCATTTCCCCATTTCACTCCTGATTTTTGCTGGTCTTGTGGAGCTCTTTACTATTAAAAATTTCCATTCCAAGTTTCGCCCTGCCATCCACCTGCTCGTCCTAGTTGGATCGATAAGCACACTAATTTCAGCGCTTTTCGGTTGGCTCCACGCCAGCAGTGAAGGCTTAAGTGGAGAAACCTTCGATCTACACCAGCTAATTGGATTCATCACCTCAGGATTGGCAGTAGTTCTCCTATATTATCTAGGGAAGGCAAGCCGGCAATCCCTGCCTTCCACTCGAAGGGTTTACCGGTTGCTTCTTTTTACTTCTGGATTGGGAATCGGAATCGCTGGACATTTGGGCGCCTCACTTACCCATGGGGAGGATTTTTTGACTGAAGTTATTCCCTCTTGGGAGGAAGAATCGGAAGCTCCTGAAAGCATCACCCTAGACCTTGCATCATTCTCCTCCGATCTTTCAGTAGAAAAAGAAATTCAACTTGTCACAAACGTGCGGTCAGTACTAGCCCACAATTGTTACAAATGCCACTCAGGAGCAAAAATTGAAGGTGAATTGCGATTGGATGAAAAAGAATATGTCTTTGAAGGGGGAGAAAATGGAGAAATTATCGTTCCCGGAAACCCTGGAAAAAGTGAGCTGATCCGGAGAATTACCCTTTCCAAAAACCACAAAGAGGTCATGCCTGCGAAGGGAAAATTACTTAAAGATGAAGAAATTCAACTGTTGACGCTTTGGATCGAAAAAGGAGCGCCTTGGCCGGAAGGAGTAGCTCAACAATCCGTCTATCGCATAGCGGCCCTAGCTCCGAGAAAGCCCGAACTTCCTCCAATACAACCTGGGCTTGAACATCCCATTGATCGGCTCGTAAATAAATACTTTCAAGAAAATCAACTCAGCTTTGGCAATCCTGTCGATGACCGGACCTTTCTCCGAAGAATTTATCTAGACATCATTGGGCTCTTGCCTACTCCGAAGGAGCTGGAATCCTTCCAGTCAGATCGCAACCCTCAGAAACGGGAAATTGAAATCCAGAAACTTCTGGATAGAACCGATGATTATGCACAGCATTGGATGACTTTTTGGAATGACAACCTACGGAATGACTACACCGGTACGGGATACATCACGGGAGGACGTTTTGCCATCTCCGATTGGCTATATACAGCTATTCGAGACAACAAGCCCTACAATCAGTTTGTCAAAGAACTGCTGAATCCTTCCGAAAAATCAAAAGGTTTCATTGAAGGCATTCGTTGGCGCGGAACAATCAATGCTTCCCAGCGAACGGAATTGCAGGCTGCTCAAAATGTGGGGCAAGTTATCCTAGGCCTAAACCTCAAATGTGCTTCCTGCCATGATAGCTTTATCAATGACTGGAAGCTCGAGCAGGCCTATGCTTTCGCGAATATTTTTGCCGATTCTACCCTCGAGGTAAATCGTTGTGAAATCCCCACTGGCAAAATGGCCAAAACCAAGATTCTCTGGGAAGAACTCGGCGATATCGATTCGCTTGCCCCCAAGGCAGAAAAATTACGGCAGCTTGCCGATCAACTGGTACAGCCTGCCAATGGAAGGATGTACCGGACCCTAGTCAATAAAGTGTGGAAGCAGCTGATGGGTAGGGGAATTGTAGAACCTGTGGACGAGATGGACAATCTTCCTTGGAGCCAAGATTTGATTGATTGGCTGGCTGTAGATTTCGTAGAAAATGGCTACGACATCAAGCGCTTGATTTTTCAAATTACCAGCTCTAAAACCTATCAAAACCCCTCGGTAGCTGTTTCTTCGACTGACAAACTCATGGCTCAGGACTTCAAGTTTCAGGGAATGGTCAGAAGAAGGATCACTGCAGAACAATTTTCCGATGCGGTTTCTGAAATTTCCGCACCCCTATTTGATTCTGTGGAAGTGAAATTTCGCCCTTACCAATTAATTCCTGAGGCAAAATCAAATTTGGGGTATGCGAGAGCCGCTTTGATTGCCAACAATGAATTCCTAAAATCCCTAGGCCGCCCAAATCGGGAAATAGTCTCTGTCAGTAGAGACTCACAGGCAAGCTTACTTCAAGCCTTGGAGCTCAGCAATGGAGAAAAATTAAATAATTCGCTCGTCAAAGGA
>JALRIY010000276.1 GCA_023255285.1 Algoriphagus sp. | reverse complement strand
CGAACGATTTCCAAATCATGCGCGGTGCCCAACTTAATTTTGTAAATAGGCCAGTCTACTTCTTTCAATTTGGCACACATTTTTTCAATGGTGTCGATTCCAATGGTAAAGTTGGTGGTTGGTAGTTGAGTAGGATTGAGCCTCAAGTATTCGTAGAGTTTTTTTCCCTGCTTCTTGGTGTACAAATCCCAGGCTGCTAGATCAAGCGCACATTGTGCAAAGGGGTTGGATTGAAAAACTTCCTTTCCTAGTTCCCATAATTCCCCTGGAGTAGTCCAGCCCCCTCCAAAAAGTATCGGCTTGAACTTTTCTAAGGTTCCTTGCATGTTTTCCAAGGTAATGCCGTAGAATGGGTTGGTGGTAGATTCGCCTAAGCCGTAGTATCCGTCATCTTCTAGCTTTACGATGAGGGTCTCTTGTACCTCTCGACTCTGATGGGCGATGGTGAAGCGATGCTTTAAGGGAAGGTCAAGCCCTAGGATCTGGATGTTCATGGCAAGATTTTTTTGGGTTTGACAAAAATAGCGGGAATTATTGCAGTCCTTTCCCTAGTTTTAATTCAAAATACCAGAAAAGATATGAATCACGATTGGATTGGATTAAAAAACAGGCTTATTGTCCTTTACTTTTTTTTGGGCATGGGCCTTAACTTTTCTCAAGCACAGACGGTAGCCCCTCGGCTAAAAGCAGCAGAATTGACTTCGGCTTACGAATCCTTTCGTGAGCCGGCAATTACGCATCGTCGATTTACCCATGCAGATTTGCAACCCTTGATTCAGAAACATGCAATTCAATTTCAGGTTCATCCTCTTGGAAAATCTGTCTTAGGCAAGTCCATAAGCGCGTTAGATTGGGGAACAGGTTCCACCAAAGTGATGCTCTGGTCGCAGATGCATGGCAACGAGAGCACAGCAACGATGGCCTTGTTTGACCTATTTAATTTTCTAGAAGGAAAAGGAGATAGGCATCAGGAATTGCGAGAACTACTTCGGTCCCAGTTGCGACTCAAGTTTATTCCGATGCTTAATCCAGATGGGGCAGAGGCGTTTAAGCGGAGAAATGCACTAGACATTGACCTAAATCGGGATGCTATCTCACAAATTTCCCCCGAGGCAGTAATTTTGAAAAAAGCACGAGATGATTTTGAGCCAGATTTTGGGTTCAACCTTCACGACCAACAGATCTACTACAACGTAGTCAACACGCCAAAGCAAGCCACGATATCCTTGTTGGCACCGGCCTATAATGAAGCTACCGAGATTAATGGGGTTCGAGAAAGAGCGATGCAGACTATTGCAGGAATGAACGAACTCCTGCAGGAGGTAATCCCGGGCCAGGTGGGCAAATACGACGATGCCTTTGAGCCAAGAGCCTTTGGAGATAACATTCAGAAATGGGGAACAAGCACCATTCTAATTGAATCAGGAGGGTTATTGGGAGATCCCGAGAAGCAAGAAATCCGCAAGATTAATTTTATGATTCTCCTGAATGCACTGCATTCCATTGCAACGATGAATTATATCCAATACCAAACTGCCGATTATTTTGCAATTCCAGATAATGGATTTCAATTGATGGACTTGCTTATTGAAGAAATGCAGGTTCCTGTAAATGGCAACTGGTATCCCATAGATTTAGCTATCCGAAGACGGGAAATAGAATCTGCTGGCGGATTTTTCTACACGGGTTCGGTGGAGGATCTAGGGGATATGCAAGTGTTTTTCGGAATGGAGACGCTGGATGCCTCTGGCCTAAAGTACCAAGAAGGGAAGGTGTTTCCCACTCCTTTTGAAAGTGTAAAAGAAATTACCCTTGAAAAAGCAATGGAGCTCTTGCGTCAGGGCTTTATGGCCATCAAAGTGAAGAAAGAAAGTCCAAGACAGTTGCATGACCTTCCCTTGGTAGTCTTGAAAAGCAGCGACAAGTTTTCAGGAGGCTGGACCACTGGCGCGACACCCAATTTCTTTTTAACCAAGGATGGCAATTATGAATTTGCCCTAGTGAACGGATACTTGATTGACTTAGATAGAATTCCTAAGGAAAAATTCCGAAACCGAATCTATTGATAACTCAAACAACGTATTCCTCATAAGTATGAAAAGCAAAGAAAAGGGGGTTGGCCTTCATCCCAGAAATATCCATCAAGGGCGTTACGATCTTGATGCCTTGGTGAAGACCCTTCCTGAATTAAGTCAAATTATTTTTGAGAACGATTATGGGCAGCAGAGCCTAGACTTTGCTAATCCCATTGCGGTAAAGCTGCTAAACAAAGCCTTGCTGCTTCACTACTATGAGTTGAGCTACTGGGATATTCCCCAAGGATACCTCTGTCCACCGATTCCAGGTAGGGCAGATTACTTGCATCATGTGGCAGATTTGCTTGCTCGAGATCATGGCAAAAAATTACTGCTAGGGGAAGGAATTCAATTCCTAGACTTAGGCGTTGGTGCAAATCTGATTTATCCCATCTTGGGAACATCCTTATTTGGTTGGAACTTTGTAGGGACCGAAATTGATCTTAAAGCGCTTTCCAATGCAGCATCGATTATCGCTGAAAACCCAAGAATGGAGGGCAAGGTGTCCTTGCGATTCCAGGCAGATGCACAGCGGATTTTTGATTCGGTGGTGGAGGCGGAAGATTTTTTTGAGGCATGCATTTGTAATCCTCCCTTCCATGAATCTGCTGAAGTAGCGCGGGAAGGAAGCAAGCGGAAAATCAAAAACCTGAGGGGGTTGACAACTTCAAATCCAGTGTTGAATTTTGGGGGTCAGGCAACCGAGTTATGGACATTTGGAGGGGAAA
>JALRIY010000275.1 GCA_023255285.1 Algoriphagus sp. | reverse complement strand
TAACTCCAAGAGCAGTCCCATACCATAACCAGATAATTGAACCACGGAGGTGCCTAGCGAAAGAATTCCAACCAAGGGGGAACGGTACTGCCAGGTGCTTTGTGCAAGCACCAAGAAAGCCCAAACCCCTAAAATAAGCAGGTGTGGGATTAGCAACAGGTGAATAAAAAATAGGTTGACTCCTAGAGAAATTAAGAACACGAGAAAAAAACTGGGTAAGGCATGGACAAGTTTAATTGCCTCGGGGTGAAAGCGAGACACATTGACCCGGTTTCTCCCAAAAGAAAAGCCCTGCTTTGCGAAGGACCACAGCGTGTTTTTTCGTTTGTGATAAACAAAGGCCTCAGGCACCAATTCCAAGTGGAACCCTGCCTTCTTGATCCGGATACTCCATTCGATATCCTCTCCCCGATTGGGATCTACAAAGCCTCCCAAACGGACAAATACCTCCCTTGACACACCCATATTGAATCCACGTGCCTGGTAGGCGGCTGGATTTTTAAGTTTGCCTCGAATGCCTCCCGTAGTCCAAAAGGAAGTCATCGCAAAGTCCATCGCTTTTTGGAGTGAAGAAAAATCAGCGGCTGCTGCATCTGGTCCTCCAAAGGCATCCAAAGACCTGGATTCAATGGCATCCTGCAAGCGCTCAAAATAAGTGGGTGGAAGCAGCACGTCGGAGTCTAGGATCACAAAAAAATCCCCTTTAGCCTGTTGCATTCCAAAATTACGCGCAAAGCCTTGGCCTGTATTTTCTTGATAAAAATAGCGTAGGGAAAGATCTTGACTGAAGGAAGTAACTACTTCATCACATCGTAGTGTAGAACCGTCTTCCACCACCACCACCTCAAACTGGGTATAGGTTTGGGAAAGCAGGCTACTTAGCAAGTCCTTTAGTTCACCCGGTCGATTGTAAACAGGAATGATGCAAGAAAAGAACATTAAAAATCGAGATTGATTTCTTCGTCAATTTTGTACTCAGGCTCCTTGGCTTGGTTAGAAGTCATCAGTTCGGCAATGAATCCGGTCAAAAATAGTTGGGCACCGATGACTAGGGCCACCAACGCCAAGAAAAATATTGGCTGATCTACTACCTCTCGCACTTTGACACCTTGGCTCAGGCCGTAGATTTTTTGAGCGATTAACCAGGCGGTAATGACAAAACCTGTGAAGAAGGAAAGTGTACCTAGCAAGCCGAAAAAGTGCATGGGCTTTTTCTTATAGCGGTGCACAAAGGATACGGAAATCAAGTCCAGAAATCCATTTAAGAAACGCTCCAAGCCAAACTTAGAGTATCCGTACTTTCGAGCACGGTGTTCCACCACCTTCTCCCCGATTTTAGGGAAGCCATTCCATTTGGCTAGAAGAGGGATGTAGCGGTGCATCTCACCATAGATGTGGATGTTTTTGACCACCTTATTGCGGTAGGCTTTCAATCCGCAGTTGAAATCGTTCAACTGAATTCCAGAAATCCAACGGGTCACCCCATTGAAGAATTTGGAAGGGATGGTTTTGGACAAGGGATCATGACGCTCCTTTTTCCAGCCAGAAACCACATCTAGCCCTCCTTGAATCATCGCATAGAGGCCTGGGATTTCGTCAGGGCTATCCTGCAGATCCGCGTCCATGGTGATCACCACTTCCCCAGAGGCACGCTTAAACCCTGCGTCTAAGGCGGCAGATTTGCCATAATTACGGGTAAAATTGATTCCCTTTACCGCTTCATTTTTGGACGCCAAGGATTGAATTACTTCCCAGGACCTATCTGTACTTCCGTCGTTGATCAAAAGAATTTCATAGGAGAAACTATGCTCTTTCATGACCCGATAAATCCATTGAGTCAGTTCAGGGAGCGATTCTTCTTCATTGAATACCGGTACAACTACAGAAATAGCAATCATTTTAGTAATCTAAAGACTTATCTCGCTTCTTTAGGATGGCTGCCAAAATTAAAGCGATAATCGCATAGACGATTAGTCCAAAGCCAAATCCTTTGAGCTGGCCTCCTAGGGTGAAGTTAGATGCTGAACTTTCTCTCATTTGTTCTAACATTTCAGGGGAGAGAGTATCCGGATTCCCTCCAAATTTCTCCATCATTTCAAGAGAAGATTCAAAGGTGATTTGACTCAAAACCTCTGGTAAAGAAGGGTCAATCAGCTGAAAAAGAAGAATATTTCCAATTAAACCAACTAAGCCGGAAGTTAAAATAGCAAAGAAGCTAAAATTAAATGCCGCACCAAAAGACAAAAATCCACCTACCTCTTTCCGGTAACCCTTACCAAAAAAGATAATTAAGGCAAAGAAGATAACCAAAGCCGTAAGTCCAAAATAACCAGATGCTAGCAAGGAACTATCAATAAAGTAGGCAAGATAGGTAAGAACTAAAGTCACAAGACCAATGATGAGACCTGGTCTTATGGCGGACTGAATTGGGGATTGAGTTTGTTCGTTCATATTAACTTTTATTTTTCCTCAAAATAACTGAAATAAGGATGCTAAAAAACATTCCGGGAAGGATTTTCCAAATTCCATCATTGAGCGCAATATCCCATGGGCTCATATCTTTCAGATTTAATTTTGTAAGCTCAAAAGACTCCAATCCAACTTGCTCTATAATCACTGCTTTATTTTGCTCTAAAACTTCCCACTTAGCCATTTGTACCCCTTCAAAAAGTGTAGGTGATTGTAATAAAATTCCCCAGATCAGCAATGCTGATAGAAGGGCCACCAAAAGGTAAGTTACCGCACCAATACTCATTCCTTCTGCAAAAGAAAGGAAGCCTCCATTGGCATAGTCTTTAAAAAAACGAATTGCCAAATACACTGCAAAAGGAGTGATCAAATA